>JAUUYD010000083.1 GCA_030590585.1 Spirochaeta sp. | reverse complement strand
GAAGTGGAGATGGATGAAAGTGACAGGGGAGTGGCGGCGGGTCAGTTTGCAGTCCTTTACGACGGGGATGTGTGCCTGGGCGGGGCTATGGTTGAGGAATAAACTGCCTGTGGGCTGTCGTGCTACAGAAATAGAGGATCTGGATTCTCCGAGGGTCTTAAGGTTATCCTTATTATATGAATAAAAATCCTTTACCCCTGAGGAACCGTCCCGTTGATATTTTCTTTATCGTTATGTTCGCAATTTTCATTCTAACTTCCGGTATTGCGGATCTCATTCCCACCTTGGGGATTGAAATGTCTCCGGACAGTCCGAATTTCCTGGCCCGGGCCAATTATGGCTATGCCTACGGAACGGATCCACTCTTTCTTCACACTGCCGCACACCCTGCTCCAATCTGGATGCGATTTGTAACCGGGCTGTCGGCTTTCGTCTATCCGATTTTCTATGTCGGATTTATTGTTGCCGCTGTAAAAGGCTGGAACGGAATCCATGTTCCTGCTGTGATGTATGCCACCAGCATTTCGGTGATTACCGGAGTGGTGGTATTTGGAGTTGAGTTCTTCGGTGAGCCAGAATGGCGTTGTCAGAATATTCCGAAATTCTTGAGCCTGAACCTTCCTTATGTTCTGATTCCCTTACTTTTACTGCTGCGGATGCGGAAAGAGAAGCCGTTTAACAGGAAATTCTGATAGGAGGCTCTGCGGCGGGGGTCAGGATAGAAACTGATAAACAGTGACAAGCACTGTAACGACTATGAACCCCGGGGTTAACAGACCGCTTAAGAGCTTGAAACGTTTATCATTGGATTCCAAGCGGGCATCAATCCGTATAGTATCGGGGATATGTCAGTTAAAGAGTCATGGTACATACTGAAAAATCCTGAAGAAACAGCCAGTCCGGCGTTACTTATCTATCCGGACCGTGTCCGCGGCAATATTGAGCTGATGATAAAAATTGCCGGAAACGTGAACAGGCTCAGGCCTCATGTGAAAACCCATAAATTGCCGGAGCTGGTAGCTCTTCAGGTTTCCTACGGTATAAGAAAATTCAAATGCGCCACGATTGCCGAAGCTGAAATGACGGCGCAAAACGGCGGGGAAGATATACTTCTGGCGTATCAGCCTGTGGGGCCTCATATCGAGAGATTTTTTAAACTGAAGCAAATGTATCCGGAAGTGAGTTTTTCAACCGTTGTTGATAATCCCGTGACAGTGAAGCGTTTATCTCTGGCGGCAGTGAAGCATCAAACTTTCGTTGATCTGTATATCGATGTTGATAACGGCATGCACCGTACGGGGATTGATGGCTCTGATGAGGTTCTCAAGTTAGTCCGGATGATCAGCTCTACCCCGGGGCTGGTTTTTTCCGGATTACATGTGTATGACGGACATATTCAGGAGTCTGATCCTGAGCTGAGAGAACAGATATGCCTTCGGGATTTTGAGCCGGTTCTGGAAATAATTCGAATTCTGAATGATCTTTCAATCGAGGTACCGCATCTGGTGGCAGGCGGTACTCCAGGATTTCCAATTCATTCCCGCTTCAATGACAGGGAATTAAGCCCGGGGACAACTATCCTGTGGGACTGGAGCTACAGTTCATTGTACCAGGACATGGACTTTCAACACGCGGCAGTGCTGCTGGCACGTGTCGTCAGTAAGAATCAAAAAGAAACTCTATGTCTGGATCTGGGATATAAGGCTCTTTCAGCTGACAAACCCCATCCCCGAATTCACTTTATGGGGATTGAGAAATACATCGCTGTCAACCACAGTGAAGAACATCTGGTGATTCAGGCAGCGGAAGCGGCAGGATTTGATATCGGCGATGTTGTTTATGGTATTCCTGCTCATATCTGTCCTTCAGTTGCTATGTACGAGGAAGCTTGTGTTATTGAAAATCATGTAATTGTCGACAGCTGGAAGATAATTGGAAGATCCAGGAAATTAACGGTTTAAGCCGAAGTTGAGATTGAAACGGCATTTATAGAACTTCGGCAATAATATCCCTCCACTCGGATTCGCTGAGGTTTACCGGAGAGTTTTTATTGGATGATGCACTGATGACGGCTGAGATTTCCGATTCCTTCATACCGTAGTCTGAGAGGCGGGGCAGCTCTTTTGCCCATTCTCCCAATTGGTCGAGGAGCCGGTTGATATCAGCTCTATCCGGAAGGGCATCTGCCCCGCGGTGCAGGACGGCACCGGCATAAGCCAGCCGGTCAAGTTTCTCTGTGTTGTTTTCATCGTTAAGATGCTTGACGATACGTCTGAAAACCGGTTCTACCAGAAGTCCGCAGGCTACGCCGTGGGGAACTTCACTGAAAGCGCCGATGGGGCCGGCCAGGCCGTGGACGGTTCCAAGCCCCGCATTAGCCAGGGTAAGTCCCGAATAATATGCGGAGAGAGCCAATTCGCCGCGATATATCTTTTCATCTTCCGAACCGTAAAGTTTCTCTGTAAAAAGGCGACTACCCCTTCCGAAACGGATCAGGCCGTCCCGGACCAGAATGTTGGTGACGGGAGTTGCTCCGGTGGAAACAAAAGATTCCAGTATCTGGCAGAAGGCGTCCATCCCGCAGGATAGTGTAAGCTCCGCCGGGCAGCCGATGGCCAGTTCCGGATCGATGATGGCCAGCGGTGGTATAAAGGCGTTGTGTCTCAGGGACTTCTTGAAGCCCCCGGAACCCCTGCGGCTGATAACGGCATTTTTAGTGGCTTCACTGCCGGTTCCAGCAGTTGTTGGAACGGCGATCACAGGAAGGGTTTTTCCTTCAGGATTCCGGCTGCCGACACCTTCAAGGTAATCAATAACGCTGCCTTCGTGGCGGAGCATGGCTGCTGCGGCTTTACCGGCATCCAGAACACTGCCGCCGCCGATGGCAACGACTGAAGAAGTATTTTTTTTTCGGGCTTCTTCAACGAGAGAGTCGACAGTTTCAGGGGAGGGTTCACCACTGATGGTTTCATGCCTTACCGAAAGTCCCCGGAGCTGTATTTTTTCTTCCAGGTATTTCCAGGCTCCGGTTTCTATGAAGTGATTACCTGTGAGGATAAGAACCGGTCCGTCGGCAGATATCAGATCCGGAAGGATGGTGATTTTACCATTTCCGAAAATAAGATCGCTGTTACCCAGATGTCTGAAATTTTCTACCATTCCTCTTCCGCCCTGGGGTAGAGAGGGAGGAACTTTTCACCTTTTCTATCCCTGGCCATCCAGGGTGCGACTTTCTCGCGCCAGTCTTTGTAATGCTGAGTTTCCTTGTGAGCCCTCACAGCTTCGTCAGAGCGGTAAATCTCGTAGAGCATGAATTTACAGGGGTCTTCTTCGCTTTGAAGAACATCAAAACGCAGGTTTCCCTTTTCTTTACGTGCTTCTTTGTGATTGAACTTTGTCGCCGTGATGAAATCATCCTCACAACCTGGTTTTACCTGGACTGATACAGCGTAAATAACCATAAACGGATCTCCTATTCGTACAACCTTTTTAAGAGGCTCACCATTTGAATGAACTGTAATTGGCGAGGGACTCCTGATAAGCATAACCTAATTGTGAAGGGAGGGGTCAGATCAGGTGGATTTTTTTTGAGAAGGGATCGCTTGTGATTCTTCCCGGATACTCAAGGAGGGCCCGGGGGAGATAATGAAGTATATCTCCGGCTGTCATTCCGGCCGGGCCAATGGATTCGGCGGCTAGATCTCCGGCCAGACCGTGAAGATGGACAGCGAGGCGGAGGGGATCTGCCTCTTCGGGGAAGGCTTCTTTGTCTGTGGAGGCTGCGGCTACAGCGGCAAGGGTTCCCGTCAGGCCGGAAAGAACATCTCCGGATCCGGCTGTCCCCATGCCGGAGTTGCCGGTCAGGTTTATCCAGACCGAACCGCCGGGGTCGGCGATGATGCTGTGGGCGCCCTTGAGTACTACCGAGGCGCCGTAGCGGTCTGCGGCTTCCAGGGCGGTTTCTACACGCCGGGCTTCCACTTCACTGATTGAGGAGCCCAGAAGCCTGGCCATCTCACCGGGATGGGGGGTGAGATAGCTGGGGAACTTCCGGTTTCTGCAGATTTCTTCACGGCCGGCCAGGGCGGTGAGGGCGTCACCGTCGATTATCAGAGGCAGCTCCGCCGATGCGATGAATTCTCTGGCCAGGCGTACCGATTCCGGGGAGGTGGAGAGTCCGGGACCGATGACCGCGGCATCGGATATCATGGCCTGATCAAGGAGGTCCGAAAGGTGTT
Source organism: Spirochaeta sp. (assembly GCA_030590585.1). The sequence goes on along the minus strand of JAUUYD010000083.1, from coordinate 4,033 downwards.
CGGCGCCTAAGGGTCCGGTGCCGCCTCGGGGAAGGAATATCGCTTCGGGACCAAGGGGGAATATTTGAGGGACCAATTCCCCGGGTACGGCGAGACGAACATACCCGGCACCACTTTTCAGGGCGGCCCCTGCAGCCAGTGCCGGTGCGCCCCGGTAGTTCGGAGAGCCTCCGATAATAAGCAGCTTGCCGAAGCTTCCCTTATGACCTGCCGGGTTCCGTTCAGGGAGTATCGGAGGGATATTGACCGAGAGGATTATGGAGTCGTCTTTAGTAACTTCCGGAGGGAAGGATATTTCCGAATGGTAGAGAGTTCCGCCGAAATCGAATCCGGGGTAAAGCAGATTTCCTCTTTTCGGGATACCGAAGGTAACGGTGGCTTCGGCACGGATGGCGGTACCCATTATCTCTCCGGTATCGGCGTTGATTCCCGAAGGGATATCCATGGCGAGAACCGGTGTTTCGGCATTGTTGATGGATTCTGCAAGAAGAGCCATACGTCCTTCCAGGTTTCTGGAGAGTCCGATACCGAAGAGGGCATCAACGATGAGCTGATAGCGGTTTAAATGAATTTTATTGAGCAGGGGAGGATTCGGGGACGATTCGAGGCGGAGGATTTCAAGGGGAAGTTGTTTTACTATGCTGTAATTATCAGCGGCGGCACCGGTCATTTTTCCCGGATCTCCAGCCATCAGTATGGTAACCGCCGCACCCCGGGCATAAAGCAGCCGGGCCAGGGCCAAGCCGTCGCCTCCGTTATTACCCGTTCCGCATACAAGGAGAATGTCCCTGTTGCCGATTCCCCAACGCCGGGCGATGACATCCCTGCCGGCCAGAGCGGCATTTTCCATCAGGACAGCCTGGGCCACCCCGTAATCAGTGATGAGGGAGTTATCCAGTCTGCGGACGTCACGGGCGGTACCGATTTTCACCGGAGGTCAGCTTTTATCCTGCTCCAATCCCCAAAAACGGAAAATTTCAGATTGAACCCAGATAAAATTACCGTTTTCGGTGGGAACCAGAAATTGAGACGTTTCCACATTCTTTTCATCGTCGGCGATGAGTGTTGCGTGCTTGACTGACAAAACCGGGTAGGCTTTACCTTTTTTGAAGTTCTTGGCTATAGCCGTATATGCCGATGCGATGTAGGGAAAGTAGTCCTGCCGCGCCTGTTCATAATCATCCCGGACCTTTACAAAGAAAATCCCGTTGGTCATATTGTTCATCCTTGTACTGAATACCCCTGTAGGTATCAATTCGCCACTGTCGTTCCTGCTCATTATAGTTTAAATCCCATGCCAATAATATAGGTTTCCATAGATTCACTGCGGACGGCCTTGGGTCTGAAGCTTTTCACTTCACTGAACAAGGCCTTTATCCGGTCTCTTACTTCTTTTTCGTCACCTCCCTGGAATATCTTCACTACAAGATTTCCTCCCGGGGCGAGATGTGTTTCGGCTAAATCAATTACCCGCATCACCAGCTTGTAGGATTTACTTGAATCAACAAGCCTGTTCCCGGAGGTTGCCGGAGCGGCGTCGCTGAGTATGCAGCCGTAGGGGCCGTCATCGGCCAGATATTCGGCGGATTCAGGTGTGAAAATATCTGACTGCAGAAAGCGGAGCTTTGTTCCGGGAGGGGCTTTGATGCCCAGGGGTTTGAGGTCGACTGCGGTTACCCGGCTTCCTTTTCCTAGGGTTTTTAACGCGTAAAGGGTCCAGCTGCCGGGAGCGGCCCCCACATCAAGTACCGGCTTCCCTTTTTTCATCAGGGCCCATTTCTTCTGTATCTCTTCCAGCTTGAAAACCGAACGGGCGGGGTACCCCAATTTTCGGGCCTTGAGAGTGTAGTGATCTGGTTTTGACCGGGAGTTCATTCCGTAATACTACCACTTGTGAACGGGGTCGTGGTTAAGAAGTAGAGAAACCGGCCCGGTTTTGCAGTTTTCATGCCTTTCAAGTGACTGAGGCGGAAGAAAAAATGGAAAAAACGCTAAATATAGGGAAGTATTGGGGGAAAATTGATTAAAAACACCAATTCAAGATCTCAATTATATGATGTATCATGATATGATACGGGCATGGAACCACTTCCCCGCAATGTGTGGAAACGTCTCTCCCGGCTTTTTCCCGCTGATGAAGCGGCGACGGTGCTGGCCGCCGATTTGTTCCGGGAATATGAGTCAAACGGTTTTTTGAACCGTCCGGCCGCCGAAATCCTTCAGGCCGGTTTGCCTGTTATGGCAGATTTTTTCCGTCGTGTTGCCCTGATGCACTCGGTGGAAAGTCCGATTCTACGCCGGCGGGACACCCGGTGGATGAGTGAGTTCGACTACACCCTTGTGAATATCCGTGCCGCAGGTATCGAGGACCGGCCGGGAAATTTCCTCCGCGCCGCTATTTTTCTGGCCACTTTGAGAACCAGGGGTATTATTCTGGCCCCGGTAACCCGGGGTGCTTCGGGGAATCTGGAGATTCTTGAAAGCCACGCGGTGATTCGCGAAGAACTTGTTGACCAGGAAGCCCTGGATGCCGGTATTTCACCTGAAGTGCAGGCTGCAGCTTTCTGTGAAGCGGCTCATCTTCTTTCTCTGGTGCTGGGATATGAACTGGATTATCGGGTGGATCCCCTGGCCGCGGTTGTTTTGAACCGTCCCGATTTGTTCTTCTGGACAAAAAACGGTGAGTTTACAGCTGATGAGGCTGTGCAGGACGGTCTTCGGGACGAGGTGAAGGCCCGTGTGGCATCGGTGAGGAAAACCGGTGTTCCGACGGAGCGGGATGTTTTTTCCTCGGCATTGAGTATGACGAATCTGGCCGCCCTCCCGGCATCTGACGGCAGCATGAGAACACCCCTGGCTCTGCGTTTTGCAGCAGGTGACGGTATCGGAGAGCATCGTGAAACTGCGGTGGCTTATTGGGGCAGGGTTTTTGACCTCTGGCGCGACCGCTATGGATTCGATTTCCTTGTACTAAAGGGAACACGGGAATCTGAGGATGAGAATCCGGAGATTCCTGACAGATCTCTGGTGAGAAAGGCTGCCGATACGGCAAGAAAGGCCGGTGTTCGCCGGAATATAGGTGTTGCCGCTGAGGGAGATGCCTTTGACGTAGAAAGCTTCGGTGTTCAGGGTGTTGATCTTGTTCTGGAGGATGATGCCGAAACCAAGGCGGACCTTGAATGGTTCAAGAGAACTTTTGCCCTGGATGAAAAACTTCGCAGAGTGAACCTGGGGCGGAAACTTCGTTTTTCGGTTCCCCTGGCGGTGGATCCCGGAGAGAAGGACAGCCGGCCCCGGCGGGAACGGGCCCAGATTAAGCGCTTTGTGGCTCGATTTCTGGGAGCCGGACCCTCACGGCGGCCCCTGCTCGAGACAATGGGGGCCCTTGAAGGTGCCTGGGGTTACCGGAACACGATCAGGGAAGCTGTACCCATGGGCTGGATGCCCGATGCCTCGGATGCTGTTATTAATCGAAATATCGAGGCTGCGGCAGAACAGTACCGGGACATGATTGACGGTGGAGAGAGACTGGATAAGCATATCAGCGGGCGTACGGCCTGGTGGGTTGTCCGCTCCCGGCGGGGTTTGCTCATTGCTGTTGTTTCTGTTGAAAATGAGGATCTGATTCCACCTGAGCCGATAAGAATTGATTACTCTTCATATCTGAAAGAGAAAGAAACCATGACGGTTCTTGAGTATGATTTCACTGAAGGAAGGGGTTTGCTTCACCTCAGTGTGGACACCTTGATTGATACAGGTAATATCCCGTACAGGGGCTTCAGGCTTTACGCTGTAACTTGAAAAGGAATAGAATCAACAACCACCTGCAAAGCAGGTGGTTTGGGGTTGCGCCCCCAAAGGGGGCTTACGGTGTTGCAAAAGCCGCCGAACTTCGGAACCAGGAATAAAGGCAAAGCTTTATCCTTTACCGCCACCAGTGGAGGCGGCTTAGGGGGAGTAAAAACATGGATTTGTGGTAACCCGGTTGGGAACGGGGCTTAAAAAAATTGAATGAAAATGAGCAGGAACGGGG
>JAUUYD010000145.1 GCA_030590585.1 Spirochaeta sp. | reverse complement strand
ATCCCGCTTGGCAGTTTCCGAACTCACCTTCGTCATGGCAGCATATTTGCGGTTTGTAAGTCCCCCCTGAAATTCTTCAGGGTAGCGTTCAAGCATTTTCTTCAACACCTTCAGCTGTGTCTCTCTCAAATGGATATCTGAAAGACTTCTGAAATATTGGCCGAGGAACATAGCTTTACTGATGGATCTTTTGGAGTTTTTTATGCTCTTTTCAAATGTGGTGAGAAACCAGATGAGCCATTCGGTGATATCCCCTCTGCCCTTCTGGGTTTTCTCCAGAATCCGGTAGTATTCGGATTTGTCCTTGATAATCTGCGATGAAAGGCTGTAGAGCCTCATGCCCGTTTTCTCATCCTGTGCCAGAGCCAAATCCGTCAAGGCCCGGGATACCCGGCCGTTACCGTCTTCAAAGGGATGTACGGTGACAAACCGGAAATGGGCAATTGCGGCCCTGAGAATCCCATCGGATTCATTAACAGGACTATTCCACCACCTGAAAAACTCATCCATTTCTTTAATCACCTGCCCCGAGGGCAGTGCTTCGAAATGAACAACTTCATCACCCATGGAACCGGAAACGACACGCATTGTCTGTGAGCCTGTTCTCCATCCACCGGTCTTGATTTTGAAGAGCGCGGCCTGCCATGCCCATAATCGATCCGGGGTTAATTTTTTATCATGATTGCGGGTTGCATCGATAAAAACATCGACCAGGCCGTCTCCGCTTTGTTTCGGATCGGGCATGCCGGCTGTGGGAAGACCAAGCCTACGGGCTACAGAAGACCAGATTGAATCCCGATCAAGCAGCTCACCTTCGATGGCGGAAGTGCTCAAGGCCTCATCTGTAATAAGATCCCCCTGGTCCTTTAACTCAAATGAATCGGCCTGGCCGAGGATGTATCCTTGCTGGGATTTCGCAAGCGATAGAGCCGTGAGAATACTGCCGGTATCCCATCTGAAATTCGTCCAGTCTTCTTTCTGACAAATGTAATGCATCAGGTTTCCTCAGTATCATGACCCGATTACATTATTATTCGGGTCATCTGCAAACCGGGCAATCCGAATTCTTCGTCATCTCAATACGATTGATTTCCATCGTCGTGAGATCAACACTGAAAAGTACGCCCTCGTTTCCCTTTTCCATGCCCATCAGCCACCTTGGGGCCAGGTTCGCCTCCAGGCTTCCAAGGACACCGGCCGTCGACCCGCAGATGGGGATAGGGCCATCATCCGCGCCCCCCCCGGCGTCAAAAAAAACAGGCCATGCTGGGGGTGGCCGGCGGATTGATGAGCATCACCTGGCCGTAGAATTCCCGCACCCCGGCATGGACAAAGGCTATCGATCGCGTCACGCAGTACTCGTTGATTATCAGGCGGGTCCCCAGATTATCCATGCAATCGATAATGATGTTACAGTCTCTAAAAATATCAGCGATATTTCCGGAGCTGATGGGTTCTTCATGGGTGATGATATCAATTTCCGGATTGAGTGCCGTCAGGTGATGCCGGGCAGCCTGAACCTTGGATTTATCTACATCATCCGTGATATGGAAATAGTGATTGGCGTCAATATATTCTGGGTATATCTTCTGTTTCAAGCATGGAGTCATAAACATCCTGGGCACGTTTCAGCTCATCAGCCCTGGATTATCCAATGGAGTAATAGTGCACACATTTTTCCACCAGCATATATGAATTTTTTCTATATACTGGATATATTTGGTTGTAATATTTCAAAATTATGGTAAAATGCTCTATATAGGGCTGATAGTTAATATAAAATTCAATACAGGATTATCGATTTATGGAAAAACTACTTTTTCAGAAAGAGCTGCCCTATTTTACAACACCTTACTTGATGAGCTTATTTTCTGAATATAAGTCTCCCCGGGATAAGATTAAACATTTGACAAAAAACGGTGAACTGGTTCATATCAGGCAGGGTCTTTATATATTAGGTCAAGATTATAATAGGAAATATTCCCGGGAGGTTATATCGGGAATGCTGTATGGGCCATCTGCAATCTCGATGGAGTATGCCCTGTCATTTCACGGATTAATACCGGAGAGGGTTGAAAAAATTACCGGTATCTGTTTTAAAAGAGATAAATTTTTTAATACCCCAATAGGTATGTTCAGTTATAAATATCTGCCCACACAAAAATATACAATTGGGATAGAGTACCACCGGACAGACCTTGGAAATTTTTTTATTGCTGCTCCGGAAAAAGCTTTATGTGATAAAGTATATTATAGTACAATTAAAGAAATGTCAGAAGTTCCACCTTATCTATTAGAGGAATTACGTATTGATATGATGGATCTACAAAAACTGGATATCAACCTATTAACCAGATTATCTGAAATTTATAAAAGGAAAAACACTCTCTATTTGCTGCAGACAATAGCCAGTCTGCAGGCTTAAAACAAGGAGAAATGATGAATAATGCCATTTCAGAAATGCTTGAACCCTACAATTGTCAAACGCCTATGGACTATAAAAATGCCCTGAAAGAGATTGTTCAGCAAATTGCATTATTAGGATTATCAAGGCAGGGGTTTTTTTATAAAGCTGCTTTTTACGGTGGAACAGCCCTAAGAATTGGGCATGGGTTAAATAGATTTTCAGAAGATATGGATTTTACCCTTTTAAAACCAGACCCTGACTTTTTACTTGAGAAGTATTTATCAGGAGTTGAGCAGGAGTTCTTGTCTTATGAGCTAAATTTTTCTGTACAAAGGATTAATAAAAAAATTAACACAGCTATTGAGTCTGCCTTTATTAAGGGTAATACGCTGGCAATTTTAATATCAATTGACGGAATCAAACTACCAGCAGTGGGTACTCATAAAAATGAATTAATAAAAATTAAAATGGAAATAGATACTGACCCTCCACAACCATCAGGGAAATATGAGACCCTTTTTTTGAAAAACCCTATACCCTTTAGTTATAATATTCTTCAGCTAACCTCCCTTTTTGCAGGGAAACTGCATGCTATTATTACCAGGGTCTATTCAGGGGGTCGTGTTAAAGGCAGAGATTTTTATGATTTTATCTGGTATATAAACAAAAGCGTATCTCCGGATCTGCAGTACCTGGAAGCGAAACTAAAACAAAGCGGAGGATTGGGTGAAAAAGAACAATTATCCTTTTATAAATTAAAGTTATTACTTACAGATAAAATTTCTACAATTGACTTCGCTGAAGCTGGAAAAGATGTTGCTCCATTTATAAAAGATGGATATGAACTTAATGTCTGGTCGGCTGAGTTCTTCAACTCTTTGATTCAAGCGTTATAACCACTTGAGGATCTTCTACTCTTCTTCTCTATCACTTCCGGAATTTCCCGTAACATATTTGATTTACCGTTTTTAACATTTTCTATATATACTGTCAGAACACCCTTGGTATAACCTTTTTCCAAACACATAATCATTTCATGATGTTCTGCGCTAACCTGAAGGATACGCTTTTTTACATTACTCAACCTGTTCGATCGCTCAAGGGATTAAAGGCTTTGGCTGAAGACATTGAATTAGATCAATAAATAGTCATATCCCTGGATCCAACATCCAGAATGATTGATGATATCAATATATATCCCTATAAAATATTTCTGAATCTGGGGTTTGAGGTAGACACAGAAACAATAAATACCCATCCATTGTATTTACAAATCATTTCAGATTGCTTCCCGTTCCTTCACAAACAGCCTTCCGAGCCTGTTATTACAACTGTTTTATCCTTGAAATCCATATTTACTCCTTGATGGAGTGCCAATTATTAGACGCCTTGTCCTCCGGCTCGTAAATACCGCTCCGGATCTCGTCTTGCAATTGCTTGAATACCCGTATAGAAGCCCGTGTCTTAAAAATATGTAATGATTCAACCATTAGACCATTTAATCGACAGAATCAATCTAACCCAGATCTATGGGAACGTTCATACATAAAATCCGAACGGGGTGTAAACAACCGGTTGGCCAGGCTCACACGATCGTGTTGGGTATATGCGACATATCGACGGGTCTCATCCGACAGATCCGGGGTTCATGCGAATGGCAAGAATCTCGTTGGATGACACAGCTGAAACAGCTTTGGCCGGAAATTCTTCCCCCTCATAGACTCAAACGCCGATTTTTCGATATTATCGCCTGCATGAGCACTTACCCCTTTAAAGAAATAGAACCCAGATGGCAGAAGTTCTGGGATGAGAATAAAACCTTCAAGGCCACCGAAGATAAGAGCGTCCCGGTGGAAAAACGCCGATATATTCTGGACATGTTCCCCTACCCCTCCGGTACCGGTCTGCATGTGGGCCATCCTGAGGGCTACACCGCCACCGACATCTACTGCCGCTATCTCCGTATGAACGGTTATAATGTGCTGCATCCCATGGGCTATGATTCCTTCGGTCTCCCGGCGGAGAACTATGCCATCAAGACCGGTCAGCCCCCCCGGAAAACCACCGAAGAAAACATCGTCCACTTCACCAGGCAGATTAAAAGCCTGGGCTTCAGCTACGACTGGGACCGTCAGGTTCAAACCCATACCCCCGAGTACTACCAATGGACCCAGTGGATTTTTCTCCAGCTTTACAAAAAGGGCCTGGCCTATGAGTCAGACAAGCCCATAAACTGGTGCTCCAGCTGTAAAACCGGTCTGGCCAACGAAGAGGTAAAAGACGGCAAGTGTGAACGATGCGGTCAGATTGTTGAGCGCCGCTCCATCAGGCAGTGGGTACTTAAAATCACCTCCTATGCCGAGGAACTTCTGGCCGACCTGGAAAATCTTGACTGGACCGATTCCATCAAGGCGATGCAGCGCAACTGGATAGGCCGCTCAGAAGGGGCGAACGTCACCTTCTCCCTTTCCGGCACAGCGGCAAACCAGGGACATATCGAGGTGTACACCACCCGGCCGGACACCCTCTTCGGCGCAACCTACATGGTGCTCTCCCCGGAACATAATCGGGTGCAGAAAATCACCACCAATAAGCAGCGTCCGGCCATTGAATCCTACATCGATAAAGCCAGTCACAAGAGCGATCTGGAACGTACCGACCTGGGCAAGGATAAAACCGGTGTCTTCACCGGCGCTTACGCAGTGAACCCCGTAAACGGCAAGGAAATCCCGGTGTGGATTTCCGATTACATCCTTATCTCCTACGGGACCGGGGCCATTATGGCAGTTCCCGGACACGATCAGCGGGACTGGGAGTTTGCAAGAAAATTTGAGCTGCCCATTATAGAGGTACTTCAAGGTGGGGATATTCTGAAGGAAGCCTTTACCGGCGATGGTCTCCATGTCAATTCCGAATACCTGGACGGCATGGGTAAGCAGGAAGCCATCGATGCCATCATCGGCCGCCTGGAAAAGGATGAGAAGGGCTTTAAAACCATCAATTACAAGCTTCGGGACTGGATATTCAGCCGTCAGCGCTACTGGGGCGAGCCGATTCCCCTGGTCCACTGCCCCCAGTGCGGAATCGTACCGGTTCCAGAAGATCAGCTTCCCCTCACCCTTCCTGAAGTAAAGAGTTATGAGCCCTCAGGCACCGGGGAAAGCCCCCTGGCCAACATCGATGAATGGGTGAACTGCGAATGCCCCGAGTGCGGCGGGCCGGGTAAAAGGGAAACTAACACCATGCCTCAGTGGGCCGGCTCCTGCTGGTACTACCTGCGCTATATCGATCCCGATAATAAAACGGCCTTCATCGATCCTGAGAAGGAAAAGTACTGGATGCCGGTAGACCTCTACGTCGGCGGCGCCGAACACGCGGTGCTTCACCTGCTCTACGCGAGATTCTGGCATAAGGTGCTGTATGACATCGGCGCTGTTTCCGGCCCCGAACCTTTTCAGCGGCTTATCAACCAGGGAATGATTACCTCCTTCGCCTACATGCGCCCGGATAAAGTACTTGTTCCTGTGGATGAAGTGGACATCGACGGTGAGAACTACATTGAAAAAGCCACCGGGGTAAAGCTGGAGCAGGTTATTGCCAAGATGTCCAAGAGCCTGAAAAATGTGATCAACCCCGACGACATCATTGAAAAATTCGGCGCCGATTCCATGCGGATGTACGAGATGTTCATGGGTCCCCTGGAGGTGTCCATGCCATGGCAGACCAACGGCCTTGCCGGGGTGCACCGCTTTCTCAACCGGGTATGGGATGTTGCAGGGCGGCCTGTTGACGACGGGGAGCCGCCTGCATCTCTGATAAAAGTCCTCCATAAGACATTGAAAAAAGTCGGAACCGACACCGGAAATCTGGATTTTAATACCGCCATCGCCCAGATGATGATTTTCACCAATGAGATTTTCAAAGAGAAAGTTTGCTGGCATAAGCTCT
>JAUUYD010000496.1 GCA_030590585.1 Spirochaeta sp. | reverse complement strand
TCGCCGGTGAAGCCATCTCCATCGACAATGAGGGTGTTGAAGGGCTCGGCCCAGCTGAGCAGGGGATCGGAAGCGGCTGCATCGGCAGGCATGATAGGCACCATTTTTCCGATACTGGTTTCAATGATACCGATTCGGCGGCGAACCGCCTCAGAGGGAATCCCGGCCTCCTCGAAAGCCGCCCTTGCCAGTTCGGCGGCGCCTTTAAGATTCTCCGCCAGTATGATATCCAGCGGGCGTTTTCTTTCTCTCACGGCAGCTGCAATGCTCTTCAGTACTATAGGCAGTGCTCCTGCCCCAACGCAGGTGGCACAGATTTCCGCGCCGTCTAATTCCCGGGCTACAGCTTCTGAATCTCTTGCATCCACCCCGCGGACCGGACTTATCTCGTGGCTGGTATCCCCGGCATCGGTTTTTTCTATCAGAGTGTAGTGGTTCCGTGTTTCCAGGGCGGCCAGTACCGCCGGAGCTACATCGACGAAAACCGCCTCGTACCCACCACGGGTAAATACAGGGGCGATGAAGGAGCGGCCGATATTACCGGCTCCGAATATCACGATTCTCGGTGGGGTATTTTCATCCATTTTAATTTCTCCTGATGGCCCGGCGGCGGGTTGAGCCGCGCTCAGCGGCCATTAATTCCTTCGGCGAGTTCCCTGCGGTAAGCTTCAAAATAAGCTTCCATTGCTTTGAATTTCTGCCCCGGTTCATCTTCGTAATAAACGCCCCCCAGACAGGTAAGAGCCACCGATCCGGCGGCAATACCGCTGATAACAGCCTCTTCAAGATTCAGGGCCCGGGCGTTTTCGTTCAGCTGATGGGCCAGGGAATCAATCAGGCCGCCGACAAAGTTGTCACCGCAGCCGGTGGTGTCTCTCTTCTTTGTCAGACCGGCAACCACCTCATCGGCATATCGGCAGGTGGGCATTGCGGACCGTTCGGGCTGAAGAAAACGGCCGCTTTTATTGTTCCCGGTGCCCATGAGAACTTCATCCGGACCTTGAGTCACCACCACTCCACGGCATCCTTTCTTCAGGAACCAGTCCATCGCGTCTTTCGGAGTGGTTTTGCCTGAAATTTTAAGAGCTTCTTCCCTATCCACCACCAGGAGGTCAATATTCGTATAATCATCAACCAGGGGCCACGACCTGCCCTGTAAACGGGCTTCATTGCGGAAATCAAAAACCGTAGTCACCATAATAAATGCGCCTGCATCCCGTCCCCGGCGGCAAAGATTGTTCAAGGCATCGTGAAGCGGCGGCACCAGAGCGGTACCCCCGAAGAGCAGGAAATCGGCGTCGAAAAAGTCTTTCGGTAAAGAGTCCGGACCGTAGGCTCCGGCGGCACCGATGGTATTGATGAAGGTACGCTCTCCGCGGCCGTTATTGACATTCGGATCGGAAAGAACATCGGTACCGGGAGTCGGGAGGGAGGATTCACTGTAGTCATCAGAGGGAAAACCAACTTTATCCAACAGTTCAGCAAATCGGCGGCTGTTCTCATCTCTGCCGATTACTCCGGCGAAACGGTAGAGAATATCAGGGCTCTGCTTCACCTGGGCGGCATGAATTACCGGAACAATCCCCGGACCTCCGATGTTGGAGCTGTCAGGCGTGGAAGTGCCGGTGAGGCTTTCCAGCATCTTGTTGTAACTCTCTCCGGCAAAATCGGCAAAGGCTTCTGAAAAAACCAGACCGCCGGTGGACAGCCCGCCGTCACCGGGACTGCGGCTGGTCAGTTTTTTATAGGTTTCAGTTGTAAAATCCACATGACCGTAGAGGTTGTCCACCAGGGAGCAGCCTGTTGCATTCACTCGTACCATTCTATTTACCACCTATATCAAGAAAAGCAGCATAGTCGCTCACCAGCAGGCGCCAGGGTTCTTCGTCTTCTTTGATGGCCGGGAAACGGCCCTGTGCATCGTAAAAACGGTTATCTGTAGAATCATCGTTGGTTTTACTCACCTCTCCTGTCAGTACCCGGCCTTTTCCCTTTTCACCGTAGAAGCGGTGATAGATACCCGTGGTGAGAGTGATGCTCTCCCCGGTTTTCAGAATGACGGGTTTTCCGGCATCAACCCTCCGGGGAATGCCGTCCACCATAACCGTTACCGGGGTATCAAGAATTTCCTCTTTGCTATCGGAGTTCCAGAGCTCTATCACCAGGTTTCCGCCTCCCCGGTTGATGATGTCTTCGGCTTTGTCCCAGTGAAAGTGCTGCGGGGTTTCCTGGTTCTCGCCGACAATCATGATTTTCTCAGCATAGATTTTCTGAGGCTCCCGGGGGTTGCCGTTCCGGATTGTGAAAAGCATCAGGCCCCGGTTCTCATAATCCTCCGAACCGAAGTCGGTAAGATCCCAGCCCAGTCCGCCTTCGAAGATTGCACTGCAGTCAGCACCGGTTTTTTTCCAGTCGGCCAGGCTCCAGTCGGCCCAGGGGGGAAGGGCGAACCTGTTCTCTTCGAAGAAGGAACGTGCTTCTTTCAGGTAGTTATTGATGGTGCTGCGTTTCATTGATTCTCTCCATATCTGCTTTGGAGTATAGTAAATCCTCGCCGAATCGGGCAATCATCCGCCGAAGGGCTCCTGATACGTTAAAGGATGCGGGGAACAGCAGGAATAGAACGGGAAAGAGGAGACGTTGGTATACCAAG
>JAUUYD010000218.1 GCA_030590585.1 Spirochaeta sp. | reverse complement strand
TTGAACTTGAAGTACCGGAAATATATGACGGTACTGTTGAAGTGTTTAAGATTGTTCGTGAGCCGGGGTACAGAACCAAGGTTGCCGTATACTCAACTCGTGATGATGTTGACCCGGTTGGTGCCTGCGTGGGTCTCAAAGGTGTTAGAATCCAGGCTATTGTCCGGGAACTGGAAGGTGAGAAAATAGACATTCTTAAATATGATAATGATACCATTTCATTTATCCGGAATGCTTTAAGCCCGGCTGAAGTGCAGGATGTCATTGTTCTGGATGGCGGAAAACGACAGGCACTTGCAATTGTTCCTGAGCAGCAGCTTTCATTGGCTATAGGAAAGCAGGGTTTGAATGTCAGGTTGGCAAACAGACTTGTTGATTGGAACATTGATGTGAAAACTGAAGCTCAATTCTCAGAGATGGATATTTCCCTGGAAATCTCCAGAGCCGCATCCGACTTATTCAGCGGTATTGTTGATAATGAAGAAGAAATTACCAAAATCAGTGAATTACCGGATATTTCAGAACGATTGGTTTCAGTTCTTAAAGAGAATGGAATTGAATTGATTGAAACTCTTATCAGTCTCACAATTGATGAACTTGGAAGTCTGAGCGGTTTAACATCTTTGGATGTTGAACAGATTCAGAAAATCATCGAAGATAACGTGGAAATTATTGAGAGTGAAGAAGAAGAAGAAAAAGTCCTCGATGATGAGCTGGTGGAAGAAGTTCTTTCAGACGGAGCCGAAGATGAGGTCGAAACTTATGAATGCCCTGAATGTGAGCAGTCAATAACCGCTGATATGAGTACTTGTCCGAATTGCGGTGTGGGATTAAGTTTTGAAATTGAAGAAGTTGAGGAGCAGGAAGAATAGAACATATGACCGAAGAAACAGATAAGAAAAAACCAAAAGCCACTTTAATAAAACACCGTAAACCGGATGTTGTAAAATCGATAATTGCCGATGGCTCCATCAAGCCTGATAGAAAGAAAGTTGTGGTGGTGAAAAAAAAGGTTGTTGTTAAAAAAACACCCAGAGTCGTCACTGTAACTCATGCAAAAGAACAATCTGTCAAGGTTGAAAAGTCATCGCTTGTTGAGAAAAAACCTGATCTCAAAGAAACGGTTAAGATTGAGCCGGTTGAAGTTAAGAGCGAGCCTCCCAAAGATAAAACCATACCCGGGGTAAAAGTTGCAGAACTTCCAACTGATAAACCTGAAGTTTCCGGAACTACTGAGAAACAGCTGAAAGAGAAAACTCTCTCAGCTGTAGATACACCCGAACCTTCGGTGGATGTAAAAAAATCCGAACCATCCTCAGCTGAACTTGATAAAAAAACAAAAGCGCCTGATCCAGTTGCCCCCCCGGTATCTGAGAGTACCTCGTCAGAAAAAATCAGCTCGGGAAAAGATACTGTAGCATCACCTCCAAGGAGGCCGGGTGTTCAGGTTCTGGAAACCAAGCGGACCGGCGGTAGAGCCGGAGTTGTTGCCGGTCGCCGGGTTGACGGCGGCTTCAACAGACGTGACGGTGGTAGAGCCGGCAATATGGGTGGAAGGCGCGGAGGTCCTCCAGGCCGTTCGTATGACGGTCAGAGACCCAGCGGTCCCGGGCGTTCAGGCGGTTACGACCGTGGTCCAGGCGGTCCTGCCCCGGCAGGTCGATCAGGAGGCGGATATAACCGCGGCCCGGGAGGACCCGGCCGACCAGGCGGATACAATCGTGGTCCAAGTGGTCCGGGTGGTCCAGGTAGGGCTGGCGGCCGAGCTGGAGGCCGAGCAGGAGGCCGTGCAGGCGGACGAGCAGGTAGCCGTGCAGGAGGCCGTGCAGGCGCAGGCCGTTCCGGAGGACGCTCGGGTGGTTTCAGCGGTCCTTCCGGCCCACCGCCGAATAGAAGTAAAAAGTTCTATAAGGCAAAAAAGACTTACGAGAAGCAGAGAGAACAGCAAGAGAAAATCTATCAGTATTCTCGAAAGAAGCAGGTAATTCAGTCCAATCCCGTACCTAAAGAAATTGACATCATGGAAGTGATTACAGTTTCGGAACTGGCCAGAAAGATGAACTTAAAGGCATCAGATCTCATTTCCAAACTCATGGGAATGGGCATGATGGTTACCATCAATCAGCAGATTGACGCGGAAACCGCCACGATTCTGGCTGACGATTATGACTGTAAGGTGAAAATTGTCAGTCTTTACGATGAAACCATAATTGAATCAGAGACTGACGATACTGAGGATCTGGCTCACAGGCCTCCCATCGTTACAGTCATGGGCCATGTTGATCACGGTAAAACCAAACTCCTCGATACTATACGTGATGCGGATGTCGTAGCAGGTGAACATGGCGGTATTACACAGCACATCGGTGCTTATATGGTACATACACCGAAAGGTAATATAACGTTCCTGGATACGCCGGGACATTCAGCGTTTACCATGATGAGGGCGCGTGGTGCTCAGATAACAGACCTTGTAGTTCTTGTAGTCGCGGCCAACGATGGTGTGATGCCTCAAACCATTGAAGCTATTCAACATGCCAAAGCTGCAAAATCACCAATAATTGTTGCCATCAATAAGATGGATCTGCCTGAAGCAAATCCTGATCGGGTAAAACAGCAGCTCTCAGAGTACGATCTGATGCCTGAGGATTGGGGTGGATCAACACAATTCATTGAGCTTTCGGCGCTGAAGGGCGAAGGTGTTGATAACCTGATTGATATCCTGATACTCGAATCCGAGATGCTTGAGCTCAAGGCTAATTGGGATCGAAGAGCTGAAGGAAAGGTAATTGAGTCAAAGGTAGATCAGGGACGGGGTATCGTTTCTACAGTTCTGATAGAAAGAGGTACTTTGAAAATTGGAGATGCCTTTGTTGCAGGTATCTTCCACGGGAAAGTACGGGCAATGTTTGATGACAAGGGAAACAGCATCAAGGAAGCTACACCCTCCATGCCCATAGAGATACTCGGATTTTCCGGTGTTCCGGATGCCGGCGACCCATTTCAGGTAACTGAAAACGAGCGTGAAGCAAGGCAGTACGGAAGTAAACGGCAGGATCTCAAAAAAATGGAGACGGCCCGCAACGTCAAAAAAATCACTCTGGATAATCTTTACGATTCAATACAGGATGGTGATGTTCAGGAGCTTAAAATAATTATCAAGGGTGATGTTCATGGTTCTGTTGAAGCACTTCAGGCTACCCTTGAGAAATTGAGCACTAAAGAAATACGGCTTGTCTGTATCAGAGCCGCGGCCGGTGCAATCATCGAGGATGATGTTAATCTTGCCGCTGCATCAGAGGCTATAATCATAGGCTTCCACGTCAGACCAACAGCCAAGGCACAGACAATTGCCAATCGGGAAAAAGTTGAGATCCGAAAGTACACCGTCATATATGATGCTGTTGAGGATATCAAGGACGCGATGGAGGGCATGCTTGCTCCGGATTTCGAAGAGCAGACAGTGGGAAAAGTGGAAGTACGGGAAACCTTCAAAGTCCCCAAGATTGGTACTATTGCCGGTTGTATGGTGACTTCAGGATTTATTACACGTAAGAGCCAGATACACCTTATACGTGAAGGTGTGGAAATCCACACTGGTACCCTGGTGTCGCTAAAGCGCTTCAAGGAAGATGCCAAAGAAGTTAAGGAAGGATTTGAGTGCGGTATCGGACTTGAAGGTTTCTCTGATATTCAGCAGGGAGACATACTGGAAGTGTTTGAGATGAAGGAAATTGCCAAGAAGTTGGGAGATTCCAAGAACGATGAATGAAATACGCCTGAAGAGGGTGGAAAGCCTGATTCGGGACAAAGTAAGTTCACTGATTATGATGGGGGATGTCAAAGATCCCAGAGTGGACAGTTCCATTACTCTTACCCGGGTTAAGGCAGCTGGTGACCTTGCTTCCGCCCGGGTCTGGGTAAGTTCTTTTGGTGGTGAGGAAGCCACCAAAAGAGCCGTGAAAGGGTTGAATAACGCTGCGGGGTTCATACAGTCAAGACTTGGAAGAGAAATCCATATGCGTAATACACCAAGGTTGTATTTTACCGCGGATAATTCAATCCGGGATGGTTTGGTTGTTAATCGCCTTATAGATGAGGCAATTTCCACGAACAATCCGGAACAAGAGGATCAATAATTCTGTCATTCCCGGTTTCCGGCCTTTTTCTACTGGATAAGCCGTCTGATATTTCCAGTTTTGGCGCTCTCGGGGCATTAAAAAGGTCTCTGGGTACAAAAAAAGTCGGTCACGCGGGCACCTTGGATCCATTTGCTTCCGGGTTGCTCCTTGCGCTTTCAGGAAAACTCACCAAAGCCGCGCACCTTCTTTCGGATATGGACAAAGAGTATGAAGCGGTATTCCGTTTCGGGATGGAGACCGATACTCTTGATACTGAAGGTGAAATTATCGCCGAAGACCGTGTGCCTGAATATCAGGAGATTTTAAAATCGGCGGAGTTCTTTAACGGTCGGATTAATCAGATCCCGCCTGTTTTTTCAGCAATAAAAATTAACGGTAAAAGGGCCTATTCTCAGGCGCGTAAAGGATTGGATGTAAAGATTCCTGAAAGAACAGTCAATATCAGAAATTTTGAAATCATCAGCTGGAACGCTCCGGATCTCAAACTTCGTATACTCTGCTCGAAAGGCACTTACATCCGATCCATTGCCAGAGATCTCGGGATAGCAGCGGGCAGCAGAGCCTTTTGCCTCTCATTAAGAAGAAGCGCTATCGGACCTTTTACTATTGAGAATGCGGTATCACCTGATAATGTCACAGAAGAGGATGGAGTTAATCCTGTCGACTTTGCAAAAGCCGTCGGTATTTATGTTCATAATCTTCCAAACGATATTGCCGATAGATTGAGGGGCGGTTTTCCTATAAAAAGACTAGCTCAGCAACTCCCCCTTGATAATAGTTTAACCCTCTTTACCGACAGCAATGATAACCCGGCTGCATTAGTGGAATTAAAAGAGGACAGATGGGTATATCGAATAGTATTTGATGCTTGAGAACAAGGCTATCCCGCTTGTATATCATGATTTACATCAATACGGTGTATCTTGACTTTATCCCTGTATCCTGTCAGTTTGACACGTTGAAAAAAAGTTTTGACTAGGGCCCCGGGGGTCTGGTTTTCCGGGAGGCTTTTCAGGGTATTTCATACTCTGCTTCCCTCTGAACCGGTGTTATTCCCCCCGGATGGCAAAGTATC
>JAUUYD010000381.1 GCA_030590585.1 Spirochaeta sp. | reverse complement strand
CCCTGATCGGTGAGCATCAAAGTAATACCCTGCCGGGAACGATCGAGAACCAGGCCCAGATAAAGCTCTTTAGCGATGGGAGCCGCGTCACAGACAAGAATCTTATCCACCTTATAGCCCTTGATATCCATACCGAGAATCCCGGCTGCCCCGGCTTCAACTTCTTTCGGGTTATCAGCAAGTTTTACTCCTCCGGCCTTTCCCCGTCCCCCTGTGAGAACCTGAGCCTTTACCACAACCTGCTTCCAGCCCACGGATGCGTTAACCGCCTCTTTCGGGCTGCTCACCAGTTTGTAGGCATTCACCGGAATGCCGAACTTGGAGAACAGATCCCGGGCCTGATATTCATGAATTTTCATGCGATTGAACCGCCTTGTTTGTATTTCTTAATGGTTTTCTTCGTCAGGTTGATCAGCTTGGTAATCTTGATTTCCCTGGGGCAGACTCTGGTGCATTCGAAGTGGTTATCGCAGGACCAGACCGCATTCTGATGGTCAACAATATCCAAACGTGCTGGAAGACCCTCATCCCTGCTGTCAAAAATAAAACGGGCTGCGGCAACCAGGGCCGCGGGTCCCAGAAAATCCGGATTCTCATCCAGTACCGGACAGGCAGAATAACAGGCGCCGCAATTAATGCACTTGGTAGCCTCATCGATGAGTGCCCTGTCCTCTGCGGATTGTATGAATTCTCCCGAAGCCGGCAGAGCCTCTTTTGGTTTCAAAAAAGGTTCTACTCCGCGGAACTTCTCCAGAAATACATTCTGATCCACCATCAGGTCTTTTTGAACCGTCATATGGTTCAGCGGATTCAGGGTAATTACATCACCGTCATTCTCCGCCACATCCCTTATCAGCGTCTTACAGGCCAGTCTTTCCTTTCCGGATATTATCATCGCGTCGGAGCCGCAGACTCCGTGAGCGCAGGATTTTCTGAATCCCAGAGAACCGTCAACATGCCGGGAAATATGCACCAGAGCATCCAGAATCCTGTCGGTAGGCTGAACCTCCACCTCGTAGCTCTGCCGTCGAGGCTCTTTATCTGTTTCAGGGTCAAACCTCTGAATATCCAAAAATATTTTCATCCTAAATCTCTTTCCTCATTCTTCATTTCCCCTAGTAAATCCGCGGTTTCGGTTCCCAGCGGCTGACATCCACATCTTTAGAGCCCAAAGTCACCCTGTCACCGTCAATAAGGCTCAAGCTGTGCTTCAACCAGTTCTCGTCATCACGTTCGGGGAAGTCCTCACGGGAATGAGCCCCTCTGCTCTCGGTTCTGGCCAGTGCGGCTGAAGAGGTATGTAAAGAGAGATCAAGAAGATTCTCCAATTCCAGAATGGAGAGTACTTCGGTGTTGAAATTGATATCCTGATCCTGAACTCCGATTTCTGAGTAGGATTCCCTGAGAGCAGTGATATCATTCACAGCAATCTGCATGGCCCCTGCGTTACGGAAGACTCCAACATTGGCCATCATGGTTTCCTTCATGGCCTCATAACTGTCTCCCGAGCGTGCACCGCCTTTCTTTAAACCGGCAATCCGCTCCTTCCACGCATTAACTTTGTCAATTCCATCACTACCGGGATCAACTGAATCAGAACCCTTGATGTAATCCGCCATGGCAATACCAGCCCGGCGTCCGAATACGATGAGTTCAACCAGAGAATTGGTTCCCAGCCTGTTGGCTCCGTGAACCGACACGCAGGCACATTCTCCGGCGGCATACAGGCCGTCCCAGCTTCGCCTGCCGTCGTAAACCTTAGCGTGTACATCAGTGGGTATGCCACCCATTGCATAGTGGGCTGTCGGCTGCACCGGCATGGGTTCAACAGCCGGATCCACACCCAGGTATGTACGGCAGAAATCGGCGATATCGGGAATCTTGGCTTCCACCGTTTCCCGCCCCAGATGGCTGGCATCCAGATACACCCAGTCATCAATTTTTCTGTCGCCTTTAATACCGTTACCTTTGGAAATCTCCGTCATGATGGCTCGGCTCACCATGTCTCTAGGGGCCAGATCCATCATGCTCGGAGCGTATCTTTTCATAAACCGCTCACCGTCTTTATTCAGGAGAATGCCGCCTTCACCTCGGACTCCTTCGGTGATAAGTATGCCCATACCCCTGATACCCGTAGGGTGAAACTGGAAAAATTCCATATCCATCAGAGGAACTCCCGCACGGGAGAGCAGGGCCGGACCGTCACCGGTGTTGGCCATGGCGTTGGAGGTAACTTTAAACATACGGCCGAAGCCGCCTGTCGCAAAAAGAACGGCTTTGGCACTGATCAGATGTAATTCCCCGGTACTCAATTCAAAGACTATGAGTCCTTTGAGCCTTGTACCATCCATTACAACGTCCACAACCTGCCATTCATCATGAAAGGAAACATCGTTCTTGATACATTGCTGGTAGAGGGTCTGGAGTATCATATGACCTGTTCGATCGGCTGCGTAGCAGGATCGGCGCACAGCAGCGGCGCCGTACTCCCGGGTATGCCCACCGAAGCGTCGCTGATCGATTTTACCTTCGGGAGTACGGCTGAAGGGCAGGCCCCGGTTTTCAAGGTCGTAGACAGCCCTGACGGCCTCTTCGGCAAGAATCACAGCGGCATTCTGATCCACCAGATAATCACCGCCTTTTACGGTGTCAAAGGCATGCCAGTCAGGATGATCTTCTTCCACATTACCAAGAGCCGCACCGATACCGCCCTGGGCGGCTCCGGTATGACTGCGCTGAGGGTAGAGCTTTGTGATTACAGCCGTCTTACCGGCTCCTGAGGCTTCCAGTGCTGCGTAAAGACCGGCACCTCCGGCTCCTACGATAACAACGTCGTAATCAAATCGCATCACATCTCCTATATTGCTCTGCTGCAGTTAGTTCTGAAGCTTCCTTAAAACATAATTGAGAATGCCGTCACTTCGCCAATAGTCCATTTCCACTGCCGTATCGATGCGGCAGAGTACTGGAATCTCATTTGTCTCCCCGCCGGGAGATTTCACCATTACCTTCAATTTCTCCCGGGGCTTCAGGTTTTCAAGGCCCTTGACGGTGAACTCTTCAGAGCCGTCCAGATTGTATGATGATGCAGAACCTCCATCGCTGAATTCCAGGGGGAGTATCCCCATTCCGATAAGATTGGATCGATGGATTCTTTCATAACTCTCTGCAATAACAACTTTTACACCCTGGAGCATCGGGCCTTTTCCCGCCCAGTCCCGGGAAGAGCCGGTACCGTATTCCTTGCCGGCCAGTACTATCAGAGGGATATTCTTTTTACTCCATGTCATGGCGGCATCGAAAATACTCACCGTATTACCATCAGAATCTTTTGTGTAACCGCCTTCCACGCCGGGAACCATGGCATTTTTGATTCTGATATTGGCGAATGTGCCACGCATCATCACTTCGTGATTACCCCGGCGGCTGCCGAAGGAGTTAAAATCCCATGTACCGACACCATGGGATTTGAGATAGACCCCGGCAGGACCGTCAACCGGGATATTACCTGCCGGGGATATATGATCTGTAGTGGTGGAATCCGGCAGAATGGCCAGGCATCGCGCATTTAGAATATCCGGTATGATACCCCTGTCTTCAGCAAAGCTGTCGAAAAAAGGCGGTCTTCGAATGTATGTACTATCCGGCTGCCAGTCGTACCTGTCTCCCCCGGGAGCCTTTAGT
>JAUUYD010000394.1 GCA_030590585.1 Spirochaeta sp. | reverse complement strand
GGCTTTATTTCCACCCACTCCTACCGAGTACCTCAGGGCTGCGGAAAATACTGAACTTTCTGCTGCGTGAATCCATACTCCATTCAGGTTCAGGTTTGTATCAACAGTATCGATACCCCTATTTTCAAATTCTGTATTGGAGTTGGTCTCAGGATCCACAAATCCGGCCAGGATGTAGCTCCAACCGATATTTATCGTACTGGTATTTCCGTAGATACCGGTGGAAATCCCTCCGTTAATATCTCCTGCAACGATAAAACAGTCATGTATCTCGATATCAGTGCCATTGCCAATGGTTTCACCGTAGGAGCGAAGTCCTGTTGAGTCTCCCGATCCTCCGTTTTTCCCGATGAACTGAACTTCCCTGAACTGTGGAGCGGAGTATCCCGAGATATCAGTTACAGTAACAGCAGCTGTGTTAATACTGGAACCCTGTGGGGAAAAAAATCGGCTGTCACTAACCCGGATTTCCGAACCATCAATCTTCAGAGCGGATGCAGTATTTATGCTATCTTTCGGCTGCAGGGTTATTCCGTCAATTACGTACTCAGATGATACTAATCGATAGGTAAGGACTGCAGATGGATAATCAACCGTAAAGCCATCAGACTGGCTCCCATGGGTGAGAGTTGTTGGCGGCCTGGTATCCCAGTCTTCATCAAAGCGGCCGACGAAACCCGGTTTCCAGCTGCCGTAGATACTTACCGGTTTGATGGAACCATCAATGATATCAGCTCCGGATACATCATATGCAGTCCCGGATGCTTCAATATATATATCGAAAATTCCGCTGACAGCAGCGATATTATAGGCCTTGGACCAGGTTTTTACAGGGGTTGAAGGTGTAAGCCCGTTATTCGCATCGTTTCCGGATTGTGAGAGGAATACAGGCGGTGGCTCGTAGGTGAAATTCAGTTCCTCATAATTGCTTGTGTAGCCATTGACATCGGTATAGATCCCGCTCTGAAATTTAATCCAGTGGTCCCCGGGATAAAAGAGCTTTACATCGGCAATGTACCCTTCAGGAGGGCCCGCATCATAAACTGGTACGGATAAGAAATCCATTCTCCATCTGTCCCAGTCAATATGATCTTGATCGGGAGTCAGGTTTCCTGAATTTATATTTGGTATAATTTCTCCGTCTTCATCGACCATTGTGAAGCGAAATGCTCTTGCTCCGGTGAAAGGTCCTACTTCATCTTTAAGTGGTGGGTTGTAAAGAACAGGGCGAATAATTTTAGTGACGTGGACTGTAAAAATCTGGTAATTGGAGCTTGTATCTCCGGAATTGGACTCCAATTCCGAGATTCGGAGTGTATGTGTGTCAGGCGCGGCCCCGCTGTTGAATGTGAGGCTTGTAGTACCGGATATTGAGATAATCCAATCATCGGGAATAAGGGGATTTTCGTACTCCACCACTGTGTTTTTTCCCACTACATTATAATTGATTATCAAAGGTAATGTTGTGTCGGCGCCATAGGGTACTGTGACATATATATCATGATCAAAACCGCTGATATCGGTAACGGCGTCCCGGCTCAGACCGGGATTGTCGGCCATAAGAAATCCAAAATTTGTAAAATAAAGTGTATTATCTGTCTGATTTAGAAAATCTCCCCTTTTCAGGGCGCTGCATCCACTTACCAATAAAACGAGTAGAGAAACTCCCATTAAAGCCAGGAAACGGGTAAATATTGCTTTCATCATCATCAATCTATCGTTCATTTGCATTATCTTCATGTGTAACAGCTCTTTTTTTTATTAACTTTTTATGTATCAGTACCGCATACCCCGTCTGAACATCAGTGATACAATTGGTAGAGTTTCCCCGACAAGTCCGAAACTGTAGCTCAATCCGATTCTGGTGAGTTTTCTCTGCTTGACAATATCCATACCAATTCCGGTACGGATGAAGAGGATATTCTTAACTCCGAATTCTTTGGCAAAACCGGACCACATATTTCCCACTCCCAATAGAAAGACCGGTGCTGCTTTACCTTTTACCAGGGGGCGGTAGTATCCTGATACATCCAGGCTTCCAATACCATGAACGGCAAAATTATCCGGATCGCTTGGACCGGACATGCCGCCGAAAGCTCTGATTTCAACTCCCAATCCCCTGAAAAATGGCTTTTCCCAGCCGGATTGGAATACCAGGGCAAAATCGAAACCCAGGAAGACCGGCAGATCATCACCTTCGGGAGTGAATATCATTGTCGGTGCGTACCCGATCTGGAATTCGAATCTGGGCTGCTCTTTGATAATTTCTTCAATTACAGGGGCCGTAACCGTAAA
Organism: Spirochaeta sp.; assembly: GCA_030590585.1. The sequence continues at coordinate 1,277 of JAUUYD010000394.1, read as the reverse complement.
GGCATTCTCCACAAGGATGTTATCCCCGGAGGGGTTTGTCAGTATGAGATTATAGCTGCCGGGTTGAGCCTTATTAAGATCAAGATAGATCTGAGCCTTGCGTCCGTCGGTGATTTCCACTGAGAGTACCGGTAATTCACCAGAGGGGCCTTTGAACCTCACAGACATTTCCGAATCGAATGCTTCACCTTTTATCTCTATTGATGTCAGACCGCCTGCGGGAGTCTCCTCAATATCCAGATTCTCAAGTTCCGGTGACCGGGTGGGGCGGACAATAAGGGCATCGGGGTGGACAAAACTCATGCCCGATGGATCGGTTGCTTCAAGATTCCAGCTTCCGGATTCCAGGTTTGTTTCGTTAATACTGACGGTGTAGAGACTTCCATCGCTCTGCCATTCGGTGGATATACTTCGTTCACCGTTAGACAGCAGAAAAACAGTTCCATCCCTCAGCCTTGAGGCTTCAATTCTCAAAATAATCCCGGAGTCTCCCTCCCAAACAACAAGGGGTGTTTTCACCCGGAAGTAGGGGATACGGGAACTCTCAACGTTCAGCGGCAGCCAGGCTGAACTGGAAACATCCTTACCGAAGGGATTCAGTACATGGATTCTGTACTCATAGAAGCCCGGGGCCAGATTCAGTTTAAGTTCACTGCCGGATTGTATGGTGTCGATAAAAACTTGAGTATCCCGCCTTACTTCGATGCGGTAAGAATCGGCCAGTGACTCCCAGCTGATTGTGACGGGTCCCCCGCGGTTCCCGAGATTGGTGGATTCCTGACTGTACGACAGGGCGGCAGAGGTCAATAATATAAAGAAAATGAGAATACCGCGCCGGATTACCACCGCCATCCTCCTTCCAGTACGGGCTGCAGAAGCCAGATGGTTCGGCTCATATAATGGGATGATGTAAGATCGCAGCTCAGGTTGATATACCATCTTTGGCCGATATCAAACCGGGCTCCGGCACCGAAGCGGGTGATGAAATCCAGAGAATCCAGGTCTTTCAGACTGAAAGAACCAAGCCATTCATCACGACTGTGTTCTGTTGATGTGTAAATGGAGAATCCCATACCGACTCCCGCCTTGAGCAGAAGATTTACAGGAAAATCAAATGGTGTAACATAATTGAGACCCAGGAGAAATTCTGAACGGTTGAGATTAATATCAGTCAGTGGAAAGGTTGTTTTCATATGGGAGTAACTGTAGGTGATATTCCAGGACAGACCATTAAACCCGGGAATTCTCCTGACTAAATCGTTGTTGAAGTCCTGGGC
>JAUUYD010000168.1 GCA_030590585.1 Spirochaeta sp. | reverse complement strand
TTTTCGGAGACCCCGCTTAGTCCGACAAATGAATAGCATCAGTAGAACCAGGGCAGAGCCGCGGGGTATGAAACAATGCTTTTCCAGCGCTCATTCGGATTATAGGGTCGTACCGCAGGCGAGAGCCGAGGAACGATCAAGGCTGCATGAGCAAGCAAGCTGTGCTTGCGACCAGCTCCCGACAGAATAAACCAGTTCACTCCTCCCATTTCGCTTGAAAATCAAGATAATAACATCTGGACAAGCTGAAGGGTTTCCGGTTATAGTCCGTCGTCACAACAGGGGGAAGGCAACGGCCCTTTGACCCATTTCAGAAGGCCGTGATAGTATGGCGTTCCACGCTCGTGGACTATAAGGAGGAGTATTGGCTGCTAAAGATATGCGGATCAATGAAGATATCCGCGTTAGAGAAGTCCGGTTAATTGACCAGGACGGCGAACAGGCCGGAATAGTGGCCACATCCGATGCGCTTAACATGGCCCGGGAGTTGGATTTGGATCTGGTTGAAGTCTCACCTCAGGCAAGACCGCCTGTTTGTAAGCTCCTTAATTACGGGAAGTACAAATACGAACTTGAGAAAAAGACCAGGGAACAGAAAAAGAATTCCAGTCAGGTAAAACTCAAAGAGGTGCGAATGCAGCCCAAAATTGAGACCCATGACATGGCTTTTAAAACCAAGCATGTCCAGGACTTCCTGGATCAGGGAAATAAGGTTAAGGTAACCATCCGTTTCCGGGGCAGGGAACTTGCTCATACGGAGCTCGGAAGGGTGAAGCTTGATAATATTTTAGATCTGCTCACTGAAGACAGCTACAAGATTGACAGTCCGCCCCGAATGGAGGGACGGTTTATGTCGATGATGCTCAGCCCGAAGTCAAAAAGAACGACCGGGAAGAGTGATAACTAAAAAGAAAAAGGATGTTAATACATCATGCCTAAAGTAAAAACAAGAAAGAGTGCCGCCAAGCGATTCAAAAGAACCGCTACCGGTAAATTCAAGTACAAGAGTCAGGGAACCCGGCACATTCTCACAAAGAAGTCACCCAAGCGTAAGCGCAACCTCCGGCATAAGGTAGTGGTCAGCAAGACCGAAGTGCCCCGGTTGATGCGTATGCTGCCCTACAGCTAGAAAACAGGAATTAGGAGCTTAGAATTATGCCCAGAGCAATAGATGGAACACGGCGAAAAGATCGTCGGAAAAAAATTCTCAATCAGGCCAAAGGATACTGGGGACGACGCAGTAAACTTACCCGTGTAGCCAAGGACGCTGTTCGTAAGGCAGGTCAGTACGCATATCGGGATCGCAAGGTTAAAAAACGCGAATTCCGCCAGTTGTGGATTGCCCGTATATCCGCTGCCACTCGGTCTGAAGGTCTCACTTATTCACGATTTATTGACGGTTTGAACAAGTCCAATGTTGAAATCAACCGAAAAGTTCTTTCCAATATGGCAATTGAAGATCCCTCATCCTTCAAAGCCCTGGTTGATACCGCCAAAAAGGGCCTGGATAAATAGGAGAAACCAAGTGATAAGCCTCGAGCAGATAAAACAGCTGGATATACGAGTAAAAAAAGCTGTGGCTGCCGTTAAATCCTTGAGCACCGAAAATTCGGAGCTTAAGCAGCAGGTGACGGATCTCGAGGCTCACCTTGAAGAACTGCGCAGTGAAGCCTCCAATCGTAAAGCTGATGAAGAACAGCTTGAGCTGAGTCTGCAGAATGTCCTGGATGTTCTGGACGAAGTGGATGATGAAACCTCGGAAGTAGAGCCTGAACCTCCTGCAGATAATTATACGAAAGAAACTGTTGCTGAGCCTGAGCCCGAAATAGCATTTTCACCGGCAGAACTGTCTGAATCTGAATCTTCAGAAGAACCGGCAGCTGAAGAGATTGCTGATGATTCTGAGGCTGAATCTGACCTTGACTCTGAGAATGACTCTGAAACCGAGGTTGAGGATGAAAGTGAAACTGTAGATTCTGTTGAAACGACAGATTCCGGGGCACAGGAAGAAACCGAAACTGCTGAAGAGCCTGATGATGCGCCGGATGAGCCTGAAGTTATTAATCTCGGCTCCGGTAATGATGACAAGATTCAATCTGAATTCGATATTTTCTAATGGCCGGAGGTAACCGGCTCAACATCAGCGTACTGGGCACATCCTTCACCATCCGCGCCGATGAGGATGAAGCATACCTCAAACGAATATTGTGGTATCTGGAACAAAAGATTGAAGAGACTAAACAGCGAACTCCAATCGCAGATCCGGTAAAAATTTCCATTCTTACCAGCTTCTATATTATTGATGAACTGCTCAGGGAAAAAGCACGTGACGGCAGGGATCCCACACTCCCGGAGGAATCGGATGAGATGGAGCGTATCGCTCTCAGACTGATATCCGAGATTGATGATGTTATGGGTGTCTCCGACAATAATTAACAAGGAACATGCGGCTCATCGCAGTTTTTTTAAAGACCTTAATTGACTCGATGGCCTTACCCCCGTAAAGTCGTAAGAGTATGGCCATTGTTACAAGTCAACAGATTAAAGAATACTTTCAGAAGTACGGCCGTATTGATGTTACCTTTACAAAAGATATCAATGATTCCCTGCGTTTGGTTCGCAATCAGATTTTTCTGAAGTTCAAGGGCGGTCAACGCCCATGTATCATTTATTCATCTTCTCTTGTTGAAGCAAAGATTGTCGTTGCCCTGACTGATAAGCTGATAAAAAGCCTGCAGAAAGATAATCTGGTATCTCTGCGATTTTGTTTTCTCAAAGAAGATCAATCTGATACATTCAGTTTCTTTGTCCAAAGCCGGGTTTCAGGTATGACTCAGTACGATAAAGAACGGAATCTTCATTTTGTTCAACTGACCTTTACCCAGCGTCCGCCGGATGATCTGATTGAGATACTGGGAAATCTTCTTGAGGCTAATATTAATGCCGCCAGGCGCAGTGAAGAGAGAATTATTATTAATGAGGAAAGCCTGCGGCGGCTGGGCCTGTCTTCAAAAAGCCTTCCAATAAAGATTGAAGGAATACCGAGAAATGGAATACTCCGGGATATTTCATTCGGAGGCTTGAAGATCATTGTCATGGGAAACCCGAAATTCCTTATTAACAAAAAGGCCGTAATGCGGATATCCCTGAAATCAGGTAAGACTTTTACTCTTAAAGGTGTGATACTGCGGTTTGAAGCGGTTGAAGGACGCAAAGACCTTGCAGCCCTGGCTATTAAATACGATACCGAGAGTATGACATTCGAATACAAAATGTTAATCAATGATTATCTGAAATATGCAGGCCGAACGGCGGCGAGCAGAGAAATAATAAATGAATAATGAAAATGAGAATGATCCTCTGGATAAATTATTATGGATAGATCTTCCCGAGGGTATCGATACCGATATGGGTTCATTCAGCCTGGATCCTGCTATCCCGCTGCCTGTTGAACCTGATGAGAATGGAGAAATCAATATCAATGAGGTCACCTGGGAAAAGGTAATTGCAGCAGCTCTTCTGGTACTGGCAAACAGTCCATCCCACGAACATGCCTCTTACTATCGAAAGTTTCTTATCGCAGTTCGACCCGGATTAGCCGCAGAACTGAGCGAGGCTTCCAAAGAGCGGATAAACAATGCCGATTGGAATCATGCGGAGGATATTCTTCTGGCTCTCAGGGGACTGGAGCCTGACTCCATTGAGCCCAGATACGCTTTAGCCGGTCTGTATGAAAAAAAAACTGCTCATGAACGGAAATCCGGTGATGCCCGATTAGCTGAATCTTATGAAGCTGCGGCTGAAGCTGCATACAAGGAACTGTTATCTGATGATGCCGCACCGGGAAGCGCCTGGTATGATGCTGGAATATTCCGTTATAAGAAGGGAGATTTTCTCCGGGCAGCTGAAACCATGGAAGCATTTCTTGAAAATAATCCTGACGGGGAGGAGCGTACCGAAGCGGAACGCCTGGTAAGACTCTGTCGTGATGAAGGTCAGGCAGATGCCCTATACAGGGAAGCATATGCCGCCCTGACGGCCGGACAGATATCTGAGGGCACCCGATTAGCCCGGGAGTTCAAGGAGAAGCGCCCTGAAGGGTGGCCTGGATGGTTTCTGCTGGGTTGGGCCTTACGACTCTCTGAAAAATGGCAGGAGGCCAGGGAAGCCCTTGAAGGCGCTCTGGAACGCGGCTGCATGGAAAGCGACCTTTATAACGAACTGGCAATCTGTACCCGTGCCCTTCAGGATTTTGATGCCGCATCATCCGCTCTGGAAGAAGCTCTCAAACATGATCCGGAAAATATCAAGATACTGTCCAATATGGCCATAGTTCATATTGAAAAGGGAAACAGGGAAGAAGCAGTACGATGGCTTCAGACTGCGTTAACCATGGATCCTTCAGATCCGATCTGCCGGCAGCTGCTGGATGATATTACCAGCTGAGGTTCTTTCAAAATTACCATTTTGTAAGAACCTCGTCATGGGGTCGAATAGTTAATTTATTACATATAATAAATTAACTATTCTAAAGGTCTGGGTAATTCCAAAATATTTTTGAAATTACCTAAGCTGAAAAAAAATCTTTTCCCATTAAAGCACCCTGCCCTATCACCGACTAATCGGCTGCAATCCTGCCGACTTTAGAAAAATCTAAAAAATCTTTTCAAGTTTTAACGGGGGGGGTGTCGATGATCGAAATAGAGTAATTCCTAAAGTTCTCTGAGAGTCTGCCGATAGAGGCCGGATTTTCAGTGAATAAATGAATTACTCAAGCAGGCAAGGATGCCTGTGAATCAATTTCACGGAGGATCAGATGATCATTAATCACAACATGAGCGCACTGAACGCTCAGCGGAACCTGAAGGTTGCCAACGAATCGACGATGAGGAGCATGGAGAAACTCTCCAGCGGTCTTCGAATCTCAAGAGCCGGTGACGATGCTTCAGGTCTGGCAGTTTCTGAAAAGATGCGTGCCCAGATTCGGGGTTTACAGCAGGCAAGCAGGAATGCTTCCGATGGTGTTTCTTTTATACAGACCACCGAAGGATATCTGCAGGAAACAACCGATATACTGCATCGTGTTCGCGAATTAGCCATTCAGGCTTCCAACGGAATCTATTCCGCTGAAGACAGAATGCAGATTCAGGTAGAGGTATCCCAGCTCGTGGACGAAGTGGACCGCATCGCATCTCATGCCCAATTCAACGGCATGAACATGCTTACCGGACGTTTCGCCATGGACAACGGGTTCAATACCCCAACCGCTTCGATGTGGTTCCACATCGGCGCGAATATGGATCAGAGAGAGAAGGTTTACATCGGAACGATGACTGCCAATTCTCTCGGACTGCGTCAGGTAGGAAGCGGTGCTATAATCACCATCAGTACCCCTGAACAAGCCAACCGGAACATCGGTGTGGTTGATGCGGCGCTGAAACAGGTCAACAAGCAGCGTGCCGACCTTGGTGCTTACCAGAACCGTCTCGAAATGGCCATTAAGGGAATCGACATCGGTGCCGAGAACCTGCAGGCATCTGAGAGTCGGATCAGGGACATGGATATGGCCAAGGGTATGGTTGATTACACCCGGAACCAGATTCTCACCCAGGCAAGTACCGCCATGCTGGCTCAGGCAAATATGCGGGGTCAGAGCGTTCTCCAGCTTCTCCAGTAGGAGTTTAAAAGAAAAGAACTTGTCGAGTGTCCCTGTGAGGGCTATACTTCTCTCATAGGGGCATCAACCCCCCAACGTCGGAAACCTATGTTTCCGGCGTAAGAAGTGTCAGAAACTAAAGTTTCTGATTTTGATCTTTGACAAGCACCTTCTTGAACGAATCACGGGCGAGTGTGCCATTCCCGTCGTATGGCGGTAATGGT
>JAUUYD010000049.1 GCA_030590585.1 Spirochaeta sp. | reverse complement strand
TGTTCTGGAAAATATTGCCCTGGGTTATGACGATGCGCCATTTTTCTTTCCCCATAAGGCGCTGCGGGGACGTATCAAAGAACTTTCCGCCCAGTACGGCCTGGAGATAGACCCGGATAAGCCGGTGTGGGAGCTTTCCGCCGGAGAGCAGCAGCGGGTGGAGATAATAAAAGCCCTCTCCCGGAATGCAGACCTGCTGATAATGGATGAGCCCACTTCGGTTCTTACTCCCCAGGAAGCCGTTGAGCTTTTTGTTATTTTAAGGAGAATGACCTCCGAGGGACATTCGATTATTCTTATCACCCACAAACTGGATGAGATTATGAGCATCTGCAACCGGGTGATGGTGCTCCGAAAGGGTGAGGTAACCGGTGCGGCGCCCATAAACGAGGTTAACAAGGGTAAGCTGGCAGAGATGATGATAGGTCGGCAGATAGCTTCAGCCTATCCAAAAGCCGATGTGAAACCCGGTGAAGTCGTTCTGAAGATCGACGCACTGGATGTCGATTCCGACCGTGGTTTACCGGCGGTAAGAAACCTGTCCCTTACCGTCCACGCTAATGAGATACTGGGTATCGCCGGTGTTTCAGGCAACGGTCAGCAGGAGCTTGTGGAAACCATCACCGGGCTGCGGCAGCATCTGGCCGGATCCATATTCATGAAGGGTAAGCCCATGGATCACGCGGATGCCCGAAAAGCCCATACCCTGGGTATTACACATGTACCGGAAGAAAGGATTAAATACGGCATAGTTCCAAACCTCCTGCTCTATGAAAACGCGGTGCTTAAACAGCATCGTGATAAACCTTTCAGCAATTGGATTCAGATGAACTACGGAGTAATTAGAGACCATGCCGACAAACTGGTAGACGGTTTCAATGTGGATACGCCATCCATCAATATAAAGGTGAAAAACCTCTCCGGGGGTAATATACAGAAGCTCATTCTGGGCCGGGAGATTTCCGGCGGTCCTGACCTGCTCATCGCCGCCCATCCCACTTACGGGCTGGATGTCGGTGCTACCGAGTATGTCCGTAAACAGATTATCGAACTGCGGGATAATGGAGGAGCGGTTCTTCTGGTTTCCGAAGATCTGGATGAATTATTTATGGTCTGCGACCGTATTGCTGTTATGTTCGAGGGTCATTTTATGGGTGAAGTTATCCCGGATTCCTGCACTGTAGAAGAAATTGGACTGATGATGGCCGGATCGGCTGCTCAGGAGGTATGAAATGCAGATAGATCTACTCCCACGGGAACGAACCACCGCGACTTTAAACCTGCTCATCCTTCTCGGATCTCTTCTTACCGGGCTTCTGGCTGTGAGTGTGGTATTCGCCCTCAATGGAGTGAATCCGGCTCTGGCCATCTTTTCAATTTTCAAGGGATCCTTCGGAAGCTGGTACGGTATCAAGGAAACCATCACCAAGGCCATCCCCCTCATCCTCATTGGAAGCGGGCTGGCTGTGGCATACAAGGCGAAGTTCTGGAACATCGGTGCCGAAAGCCAGCTCCTGGTGGGAGCGATATTCGCCACCTGGATTGGACTGACCCTGGGACCCCATCTGCCGGCAGTAATTCTTGTACCCCTGATGTTCCTGTCGGCCTTTATCGGCGGTGCTCTCTGGGGTATGGTACCGGCAGTATTGAAGGTGAGATTCGGAATCAATGAGGTAATTTCCACTTTGATGCTGAACTACATTGCCGCGGAGTTTGTTAAGTTTCTGGTAGTCGGACCATGGAAGGGTGAAACCAAAGGCGGCTACCCTTACACCGATGATCTGCCTGCTCAGGCGATTCTGAAGCAGCTCCCCAATTCCAGGATATCTCCAGTGCTTCTGGTGCTGGCGGTGGTGGCCGCTCTCATTCTCGGATGGCTGGTTTTCCGCAGCCGATTCGGATATGAGATTCGGGTAATCGGTGAGAATACCCACGCAGCCCGTTATTCGGGGATTAATTTTTTCCGTACTTCGGTGCTGCTTATGGCGGTTTCAGGAGGAATGGCCGGACTGGCCGGTGCAGGGGAGCTGATGTCCATCCACCATTATCTGAGCTACCCGGAAACCTTGAGTGCCGGTTATGGATTCACTGCTATCATTGTCGCCTGGCTGGCCAGGCTTAATCCGGCCTTTACCATAGTATCAGGACTCTTCTTCGCCGGTATCATTGTCGGGGGAGATGCCATTCAGATATCCATGGGGATGCCCGCCGCTACGGTGAATGTCTTTAATGGACTGATTCTGATATTCCTTATCATGGGAGATTTTTTCATCAATCACCGTGTCAGAATCCGCTTCGGGAGTACCCTCCATGCTTGATATTATCGTATCCATCCTTACCCGTACTATTGTTGCCGGCACACCGCTTCTTATTGCTACCCTTGGAGAAATTATCTCCGAAAGAGGCGGCATCCTGAATCTGGGAATAGAAGGTGTGATGTCTGTCGGTGCTGTTACCGCCTTCATCGTCACCTTCACAACCGGCAGCCCCTGGCTGGGTATGATGGCCGCTATTCTTGTGGGAATGCTTCTTTCGAGTATTCACGGTTTTGTCAGTATCGGCCTCAGGGCGAATCAGGTTGTCAGCGGTCTGGCCCTTACTATGCTGGGGCTGGGGCTCAGCGGCCTCTTCGGTAAACCGTTTATCGGCCGCCCTCTGCCAAACCGCATGCCCCGGCTGAACATACCCGGCCTCTCGGACATGCCGATACTGGGCAGCATACTGTTCAGCCACGACTGGTATGTGTATCTGTCGGTTCTAATTGGAATAGTTATCTGGTTTATTCTCAAACACACCAGCATGGGGATTACACTGCGGTCGGTGGGAGAGAATCCCAAGGCCGCCGAAGCCCAGGGTATCAATGTGAACCGGGTGAAATACTTCGCCGTTATGGCCGGCGGCGGTCTTGCGGGAATGGCCGGGGCCTATCTGTCGACTGCCTACAGCGGATCCTGGAACGAGGGGATAACCGCCGGACGGGGCTGGATTGTCATCGCCCTCACTATTTTTGCCCTCTGGCAGCCGGGAGGGGCATTCCTTGGTGCTTACCTTTTCGGAGGAATATTCGTCCTGCAGTATTTACTCCAGCCTCTGGGGATTTCACCCAATCTACTGTCTATGCTTCCCTACATCTCCACCCTGCTGGTGCTCTTCCTCTACGGGCTGTCCAAATCCGGACAGCGGCGGATGAATGCACCGGCTACCCTTGGTGAGCCGTATGTCCGGGGAGAACGGTAAAGAGGTTGAGAAAGGGCTATGTACAAGCTCATTTTTGTTGATGATGAAGTCATCGTCCGGGAAGGTATTTCTTCCCGGCTCCCCTGGGGAAAGAATGGTTTCGAGCTGACCGGTATTTTCGATAACGGCCAGGCGGCTCTTGACTTCCTTGAGAACCACGAAGTTGATGTTGTCCTGTCTGATATCAGCATGCCCCGGATGGACGGCCTCACACTCAGCAGGAAAATTGCGGAGTCATATCCCCGGATTCAAGTACTGCTGCTCACGGGATTCGATGAATTCGAATACGCCCGGGAAGCCGTTCGCCATCGGGTAAAAGAATTTCTGCTCAAACCCATCACTGCCGAAGAGCTGAAGACAGTTCTGGATCGGACACGCGGCGAACTGGATCGCCTCAGAAATGCTGAAAAAGAGCAGGATAAACTCCGGGAACTCCTGGAACGCAGCCTTCCGCTTTTACGGGAAAGATTCTTCTACAGTCTGGTTTCAGGCCGCTTATCGGTAAATGATATCGATCGGCGCAGGGGCTTCTTCGGATGGAATGACATGAGAAGTTTGTATCAGATTGTAATTGCATCCCTTCCTGATGAATGGGAAGAGATTACCCGTCTTGCTCTGGCTGAAAAAACCCATGAATTTATATCCGGTGACGATGTTGTATTCGGTAATCGAAACGAAGATTTGGTAATGCTTCTCCAGGGGAATAACGAAGAGAAGCTGGATTGGCGCTCACGGAATATTTCAGAACAGCTATTCTCAGCGGCACTCAACCTGGGAGAGTCTCCTGTAACAATAGGAATTGGTGAGACAGTTAAGCGCTTGGAAGATATCAACAGAAGCTATCTTGGTGCCGGGAATGCTATCGATCATACCCGGGTTCTGGGCTTTACCAGGATTCAGTCAATCAATGATGTCAGGCAGAAAACACGAGTCTCCCAGGAAGCGTTCATCAGCCGCGCAAGGCAGCTGGTTAAGGCATTGAGAGAAGGTATCCGGCACTCTGCCGTGCATGCCCTTGAGGATATTTTCAAGCTCTTTGAAGAAAGCTACCTGACTTCAAGCGATGTTGTTGGTTACCTGGCCCGGCTTCAATTCCATCTCTCGGATTTTATTGATGAAATGGGTATCGGTGGAAATCAGGATTTCGAAAACCTCGCTCTCACGGCGGAACCTCGCAAGTTTACCCGTTTGGATGATGCCAGAGCTTATTTTACCGATCAGATTAACAGAATAGAAGACCATATCCGTATAAGACGAAAAAGCGCCGTTCACGCCCGCATCGATAAAGCCCGGAAAATTATTGCTGTACGCTTCATCGAAAAGTCTTTTGCCCTGCAGGATATCTGCGCTGAACTGTATTTGAGCACCAGCCAGTTCAGTGCACTCTTCAAGGAAGGAACGGGCAATACCTTTGTCGAATATCTCACTGAATTTCGTATTAACGAAGCGAAAAGATTGTTAAAAAATACCGATTTGAAAAGTTATGAAATAGCTGATCAGGTTGGATACCAGGATCCAAGATATTTTTCGAGCCTCTTTAAAAAGACTACGGGATTCACTACAACTGAATACCGAAAGGAGTTGGAATCCTGATGCGCCGTTTATTCGGAAAGCTGGGAACCCTGGAGTCCCGTTTCTATCTCATCTTCACACTGCTTTTCTTCACCACAATTCTGACAATGCAGATTATCTCCACCCGATTCACCATTACATCAGTAAGAAATGCCACCCTGGAGAATAATCGGCTCCTGGTAAACGAGCTGGTTAATCAAATCGACAACTATATTGAGAGTATGGAGCGAATCTCCAGAGCTGTCATAGGTGATAAAAATGCCCAGGCTTTCCTGTTGTCCCCTTTGCCCGAATCTGAAGACGGTGAAATACTGCAGGATCGGTTTGCTTCCTACATACGGGCCCGGGATGACATCTCTGCCATAGTACTATTCCGGCATGATGGAATTGCCGTTAGTGGAGATGGTACGGACTCCACCGGGTTTTCCGATTACCGAAACTCGGACTGGTACCGGAATGCATTAAAAGCCGGCGGAGAGACCGTTGCATCCACCGCTTATGTGCAGAATCTGGTTCCCGGGAATTATTCATGGGTGGTGTCATTGAGTACCCAGATACTGAATCCGGAAGACAACAGCCCTCTTGGGATTCTGCTGGTTGACCTGAAATTCAACCGAATAAAGGAATTATGCGAATCACTCATAATTGGAGAGAAGGGCTATGATTTCATCATAGACCCCGCGGGAAACTACGTATTTCACCCTTCCCTGCAATTGGTGTACAGCAATCTGAAACATGAACCGATCGATGCCCTGCTTCCCCTGATGGAGAACGATCAGCATCTTTACAGAATTGAGGGCCGTAATTATCTATCAGCCCGTTCGGAACGAACCGGCTGGCATGTAATCAGCGTCTCCTTTGACAGCGATCTTGTAACCAGATGGCCTTATGTTCAGCTTATTAATGCTCTCATCGGTCTGGTTCTTTTTCTCATCGTCGGGTTGGTAACCAACTTCATTTCCAAGGGTATAACCCGCCCGCTGAGACAGCTGCAGAAAGTAATGAAAAGCGTGGAAACCGGTGAATTCAAAACCGCCGGACATCTTGATGCCACAGACGAAATCAGAGAGCTGGCCCGGGAATATGACATAATGGTGGGACGTATCGGCGAACTTATGGATGAAAACGTCCGTGAGCAGGAACTTAAACGGAAAAGTGATCTGAAAGCTCTGCAGGCTCAGATCAACCCCCATTTTCTATACAACACACTGGACTCCATAATCTGGATGGGGGAAATGAATAAAAGCGATGAAGTGGTAAAAATGACCTCCGCCCTATCCCGGCTCTTTCGAATCAGTATCAGTAAAGGGCATGAGCTCATCCCTTTAAAAGATGAGCTGGAGCACGTCCGCTCATATCTCACCATTCAAGAGATGAGATATAAAAATAAATTCCGCTATCTCATCGATATTCCCGAGGAACTTCTTGCTTGTACGGTTTTAAAAATCACTTTACAGCCCCTTGTGGAGAATGCCCTTTATCATGGAATTCGAAGTGTTGATTATGAGGGACTCATCGAAATTGGCGGTTACAATGAAGATGAAGATATCATTCTTACTGTCAGGGATAATGGGGAAGGAATGGATGTAGAAACGTTATCGGCAATGATCGACGGGATTTCGGAAATAAAGGATGAGGATAATCGCGACCGGCAGCAGGGCACCGGTGTCCGGAATGTGCATGAGCGTATCAGGTTGTACTTCGGAGACGAATACGGGCTGAGTTATGAAAGTATTAAGGGCCGGGGAACCCTCATAAGTATACGGATACCCCATGAGAGGAGCTTAATACCATGAAATACCTGATTCTTTTTATTGGCAGCCTTGCCGTTGCCCTGATGATTTTCCTGGTGCTCACTTTTTCCCTTGAGCCGGGAAAGACTGACGAACTGGAACTGGAGAAACCCATTGTTGTCATTGTAAAGGCAACAGTTGCCGGTCAACCGATGAATTTCTGGTCTGTCGTCCAACAGGGTATTAATGAAGCATCCAAGGAATTCGGCGTTGAAGTAATAATCACCGGTCCGGATCATGAACGGCAGATAAACCGTCAGGTGAATATCATCAACAGGATTATTGAAGAAGATCCACCCCTTATAATTCTGGCCGCATCGGATTATTACCTGCTTGCTGAATCAGTAGGGGTGGCTGAAGAGAAGGGGATTCCCGTAATAACCATGGATTCCGGAGTTAATTCCCCCTACCCGGTTTCATTCATCGCCACAAACAATGTGGAAGCCGGAGTTAAGGCAGGAATTGAGATGGACCGTTTACTGGAGTTGGAGAATAATTGGTCTATCGCTATTGTAAGTCACATCAGGGAGACTGCCACTGCAATTGAGCGGGAAGCAGGGGTTCGTCAAGCTCTTGAAAACCGGAATATTGCCGGAACCTGGTACTGTGAAAACGACCAGAAGATAGCCTATGAGAACACCATGGAGATACTTAAAGACCCCTCAATAAGAGGGATTGCAGCTCTGAATGAAATTGTTACTCTGGGTGTGGCTGAAGCCATTCGGGACACAGGGTCATCCAATCGGGTAATCGTTGTCGGTTTCGATAACGCACCTGAGGAACTGGCATTCCTCGAAGAAGGGGTTATCGATGCCACTGTGGTACAGCGCCCTTACAACATGGGCTATATGTCTGTAAAAACCGCAGTGGAATACCTCAAAGGTGAAAAAGTGGAGCCTGTCATCGACACCGGATCGGTGCTCATCACCGCTGAGAATATGTTTCAGCGGGAGTATCAGGAACTGCTGTTCCCGGTCAATGATGAATGAATCTTAACCATCATCATTCCCGGGTTTAGCTCTATCCCAGAGATCCCAGTCCTTCCATCGTTTCTGCCAGTCTTTCCAGCGTCCGCGCCGATATCCCTCACGCTCAATCAGGTAGGTTTCTCCGGTTTCGGGGTTTGTAATCTCCACCGGATACCCTATCACACCCTGAATATCCGCCCCGGACATCCTGATCCAACGATGCGAATAACTGTCATACCACCAGACTTCCGATTCTCCACTTTCCCTGTCCAGATAGAATAGCTTATCCTGAATAATACCGCCATTCATCGTGATATCCTTGAAAGAGGTTCGTTCCTGACTTGCCGTAAAATACCCGAAACTTCCAGGCCCGGAAAATCGGGAGAGCTGTCGGTGGGAGCTGAGATCCACCTCAATAAGAGAACCGGGGATGTAGTTTCCCTCATCATTCCATTCTGTTGTACTCACAGAGATAAAGTCGCCTTCCCTGACAACACGTATCCTGGTTCGGGAATTCCTCCATCCCCGGGGATCAATGCCTCCGGCATCCATTTGCCGGTTCCAGAGCACATCACCTATTTCCGGTTTTGCTGCTCCAGGCGACAGCCGGCGGACAATCAGCCCCCAACCCTGCCGGGGTTCAACATAATCACCATCTGAGCTTGAACCATGAGACCGGGCCGCCTCAAGAACATAATTTATTTCGCCTTCCCGCCGGAATGCCACGATGACACCCACAGTATCATCATCATCGTCCTTGGAGCTCACGGTAACTTCCAGAGTGTAGTGGTCACTCTCTTCACCCTCAGGACTCACCAACCCCGCATATACGGAATTCCTGGCGTATTCAATAAACGAACCATCATCATCCTGCTTAAGCTTCCATAGGAGAGCCAGGTCCGCCTCATCTCCCCGCTTTTCTCTGGTAACTTCAGCGTCTTCCCGATTCTGATAAAATGCGTAATTACTGATCCGTCCCCAATTATCAAAGACAACTTGAGGATCGGAGGGTTCGTAAAGCCGCATTTTCCTTTCCAATGCATCTCGATCCTCATAGATATAACCCTGTACAGGATTCAACAGATCTTTCTCGACAACTGCCTCTACTTCAGGTGCCTTCAGGCTCAGCGGAATTGAACCATCAGCCGAATAGTTCTCGTTAATCGGCATACCGGCAATATGAACGACAAACTCAAGAACAAGTTCTTTGCCCTCAGATTCATAGGGAAGTGACGATAGGTCAACAATCACATAGCCGTCTTCAATCCTCACTGATCCGCTGCCGATAATTGATACTGATAATATCTCAAGATCGGATCTGTTCAGCTTGTTCTCAAAACCTTCCAGCAGTGTTTCAACAGGAAAACGATTATTATTGTCACCGATGACAATCTCCGTTTTCTGAGTATCAGGTACTGGCGATATGACTATCAGCGGATTCACCGTCACTGAAACCTCTTGAGGCTCAGATCTTCCAAAGGCATTTACCGAGACAATTCTATAATTATAAGTTGTACCGGGATTCACCGGCTCATCAATCCATGAAACGGTATTGGCCGGCAGGTTATTACCGATAAGGATATATTCACCATCATCTGCAGAGCGGTAAACCTCATATCCGGTTTCCAGATCAGAACTGTCAACCCAGTTCAGTTCCACAGCAAGGCCGCTCTGCCGGGATTCAGGCATCTGGGGAGGAGCAGGAACCGTATTAAAAACTTCCGTACCGAAAGCAATATCGGTTTCAGTTTCCAACCCGTCAAAGATATGAATCGTTTCGGTAATGGATGAAATCAGGACTTCACCACTGAATAATTCACAGGAGAATTCATATTCACCTGTAGGAAAATTCCCGGTAAATCGTAACCCGTTCTCGGAAATCTCAACATTCACCAGAACCGGCTCACCGCCGGTGGGCGTGAATGATGCGATGATATCTTCAACAAAACCCCGGGGGTAATCTGCCGCGCTCCAGTCGTAGTTAATTACTAGAGCCCCTTCACCGCCCATAACGGGAAGAAGAACAACCTCAACACTATCCCCTTCCTCAGCTGTTACGAGAACAGTCGAAGAACTTCCGGCAGCCAGCGTTTTTCTTTCAGAGTCCATGGCGACTGCTGTAACCGTATATTCTCCGAGAGGCAGGTCATCCAGAAAAATCTCTGAATCAGTTACATTCAAGGGCCCCATACTCTGAGTCCCGCTGAGTACCAGCTCATACTGGTCTATGGAAT
>JAUUYD010000283.1 GCA_030590585.1 Spirochaeta sp. | reverse complement strand
TTTCGTCCGTCGCGGTAAGCAATTCAAGTTCCATGAGTCGTAGAAGTACACCACGATACTCGTGATATGCAAAATCATCTCCTACAAAACTGGAAAAGCCATCTATTGTAGTGTCACAGAGCCCGACATTGTGAATGCTCGAAAAAGTTTGAACCATATTGAGCATGGGGCTGACAACGAGTTTGACAAGAAGCGGATTATCTTCGTCCCAGTCTTTCTCAAGGATTCCTCCCATCTTGGCAAACGATTCCATGTATTTCGTATAATGCTCTTCAGGCTCTTCACTGTCTTCAGCGAGGAAAGCTTCGGTGAGGATAAACCCGGGCAGTATGGGAATCCCCATAGCGGCCAAATCCATCAGGTTTCTCCCGCGCATTCCAAAATGCTGAATTATGTCGTCATCTTCAGTGAATTCACTACTGCTGAATGAAAAGATTTCTTTCATTGTTCCCCCTAACGCGGATGCACAAACGTACTTCGGTGTATACCGGAGACGCTTTTAAGACTTCCGAAAATTATCAGAAGAGTTTTAAGATTGTACCCGGAGCTCCATGAAGGAACGCCTCGAATCTCTGACTGGCGCCTTCAAACAGATACTTCCGCAATTTTGAAATATCCGTAGGGTTATCCCCGGCAACACTGTACATAATCGGAACGCCATGTTTTACCTTACCCCATTTAAACAGGGCATTTATATCGTTTATCCGCTCTCCTTCGTACCATATCAATACATCAAGATGGGTATATTTCAATTTATAACTCTCTATAATTCGTTTCCAGGCCTCAACATTTCCATTATGAAAAAGCTCATTTGTAACGTTAACCGCAATCTTTGCCGTCAGCTTTTTAGACCCGCCCTGTGGAGCTGCAGGTACCGGTTGAGGAGCACTTGTTACCTGCCGTTCAACTTCTTCAGCAGCAGGTTCTTCTTCATATTCTTCTTCTTCGTCGTAAAATTGTTTCAGGCTCTCACTTGAAGTATACCCGGCTTTACTGCGAATTTTCTCACCGTAAAGAAGTTTATAGACATCAGACAAGGCATCATCGAGAACCCCGGGACGGATATCTCCAAGGGCTCCCACATAACAGACAATACATTCATCTTTCGAAAGAGGCAGCGCGGCATTCCATGGTTCATGATCTTCAGGATTCAAAAGATGAATACCATCATTGGCATCGGTGTATACAAGAATAACCTGAATATTCGTCCAGGTACCAATAACTTTGGAAAGGTTTTCGACAGACTCGATTTTTTCTTTAATATTCTGAGACTCAAAGGAATAACCGAATTTTTCCGCCAGGAGTATGTTCACAACCGGACGTAATTGAAATTCCTCTATTTTCTCTTCATTCAAGGCTTCATTGAGGGCGTCGGCAAGGTTAAAACCTTCACCGACGTCCCTTGCAAAATCCTGCGCCGTCCGGAAGTGACGCAGTGCCAGATTGTATCCGCCCTTACGGGCCAACAGATTCAGCTGGTTATTCCGGATTGACGCAGTTATCATAATTTACATCTCACTCAATTCATCAAGATTTACTTTTCGCTTTTTTGATCTGGAAGGTGTCACATCAGCTTTGCCCTTTGGTTTGGCAGCGTCACTTTCATTCTTGGCCTTGATCGCTTCAGCGTATTGATTCTGTGAAGGCACAACAGGCTCTTCAGCACCAAAACTCTGATTAATATCACCGCGAACAGTAGAGCGACGACGCTTAAAGGAAGCGAATGCGGA
Source organism: Spirochaeta sp. (assembly GCA_030590585.1). The sequence continues at coordinate 2,766 of JAUUYD010000283.1, read as the reverse complement.
ATCCTGGAATCCCTTTGATACACCATTGAGGAACTCATTGAGAACATTCGCCATTGCATTCAGCACAAATCTTTTACGTTTGATACTTGTGATATCCACGTCAAGAATAATTCCAGGCTGAATGTGATAAGGATTGATTTGATAATCAAAAGCTTCGAATTCCTTCTCAAGGAAGTCAATCCGTTTGTCAAGTTCCACCCGGATCTTGGGATTCTCATAACCGAATGTTAATCTCACCTTGTCCCGAGCAGCTCTGAGCATCTTCTTGAGAAGGTCTTTCTCATAAAGATATGTCTGGTTCAATCGCTCAACATCGGTATCCTCAGCTTTGAGTTCCAGAATCTCGTTCCAGAGTTTTTCCTGCTCTTCATAGATCGGATCACCGGATTTTTCTTTAGCCTTCTTGATCTTTCCCGCCATCTTCTTGTTTATATCATCGAAGTCATTGATGGTTCCCCAGCCCTTCTTGCTGTCTCCATAAACTGCAAGACATACATCATAGATTCTGGTGATTTCTCTGGCATACTCTACCATCTGGGTGTCATAAGCACCCCGGAGATTTTCAAGCTGACCATTATCATAGAACTTCAGTTTCATCTGATATCGTTCATCAGGAAGTCGGGAAGAATCCACATCTTCGTACTCACGGACTATGAGCTCACGGGCATTCTTGAGATTCTCAATATACTGGTACCCCATTTTTGAAGTATCAAGTATGGAAGTAAGGTTATTTACCGCCGTATTGAATCCCCGGTTACGAATATTCTCGATGTCGATGATCCGTTTGATATTTTCCCGAATATTCTGGGGATCAAACTCTTCAGGATCAATTTCAGCCCGAAGACCTTCAATTTTTTCCACCAGATTCTTAGCCATAAAGGTGTATCTGCGGGAATCCTCGGAATCCTTGTCATCATCGGTGAATTCAGGTACGCGCTTGATCCTCTCGAACATGAGTTCGGTGTCGGACAGCTCTTCTTTACCCTGGTCAACCAGCTGATCCTGATAAGCCTCGATTTCCCGATCAATCATGTCTGTGATGGTCTTGGAAATCTGATCCTTGATAATGTTCTCGACGGTGTTCTGATACTGGAAGATTGGGCTGATAAGCTCGGAATCCAGTATGTTGACGGACAGTTTGACATCAGTAACGGTCTTGGGCTTGAACTGGTTGTCCTTGAAGGAACACTTAATAACAGAGTATGCATTTTCACCACGTATGAAAGCACCGACATCAGTCTTCTGCCTGAGCAGTGAATTGGTTTCATTTTCAAGGTCGTTAACACCACGCTGAATGTGACCCTGAAGATGCCCATACATGTTGACAATTGATTTCTCTATTTCACCGGTGTTGAATTTGTCGGCGCCGCCAACCTGGTCGAGAAGTTCGGCCATCTCTTTCGGTGTGTACCGGGCAAGGTTCTTCGTCTCTTCTTTATCGACGAACTGGCGAACTTTTTTCACCATTTCATCTTCAGTCGTAACGATGTACCTGTTGAACATGTTCTGGTAGTTCTGGTTGAAATAGTTAAATACTTTTTCTTTCAAACCACCCATGACGTCCAATTCGTTCAGAACTTCCTGAGGCAGCTTAGTCTTGACGACGTTCAAGACTTTGTCAGATTCCTCAGTGATTAACTGATCGAATTCACTCTTCTGGTCGCGTCCCTCTTGTGCGAGGGAATTTCGCGAACCGACAGCCGAAGGCTTTGTCGGATGAAATACGTTTGGGCTTTTAGGAAGATCGCCAGCCATTTGGTTCTCCTTGATCAAGGTTTTTACTACGACGGCTGATTATTCAGCCGTAATGACGTGTCATTACTAAGAATTATATCCCGGTCAGAGCATTTGTCAAAAGACAAACTCTAAAAAAAACCTCCTTTTCTTAATGAAAAAGCCTGGTTTTTCACAATTCATGTAAAGTAAGTACATTCTGAGCCATATTCCTCAATGCGGCTGCCCTGGACTCTGCGGCGATAAGCCGTAATGATTCGGCCGCACGACTCTTGTCAGAAGCCTCAGAACTTTCATTATCAATCACCAGAACTGATTGATCAAAAATTATCATACTCTGTTCCACATCAACCCGAACTTCACGTGCTGCGAGAAACCATATGGTATCCCCTTTCCTGATTATATAGTCACCGGTACCCGGCATGTGCAGTGTTCGTCCAGGATATATCCAGTTGGGATCTTCCCCGGTGAAGACTCTATAATCCAGATCTTTATATCCATTAAGTACAGCGATTTCATTTGCCGCAAGGTGAATATCAACCTCGGTGATTCCAACCCGTCCATCAACATCAAGATATGCCTTCACCTCATCAAGGGTTCTTGGCGCCACATCTGAGTCAACATCCTGATTCTGTTTGGATTCTGAATTGACCTCTTCGCCGGAAGTATCGGAAGTACTGTTTGAATCGGCAGTACCGCCAGACCCGTCATTATCAGCTGCAGCATCTGTTCCATCCGAGTCTCCAGCGTCAATCGTAACGTCAGTATCAGCGGCTCCGCCACTGCTGCCGGTATCAGGATCTTCAGCGGAAACATCAGTTCCCGCAGCAGCTCTGAACACACTGTCCCAGGGCGCATTTCCTGAAAGATCCCAGCTTACAGCCCCTACTATGAGAAGCAATAACAGAACCAGTAGAATCCATGGCCATTTCCGCTTACCTTCAGCAGGTTTTTTCCCCTTATCAGCTGATGTGATGGTTGCGGGAAGAACCGGTTTCTCCCGTGCAGCGGCTATTACTGCTTTATCCGAGT
>JAUUYD010000410.1 GCA_030590585.1 Spirochaeta sp. | reverse complement strand
AATCCTTGTGGATGATTATCAGGAAACCAGTATTCGGGGTATTTACGCCGCTGGAGATATAACGGGACAGAAAATGCTGGCCCATGCCGCATTCAAAATGGGTGAGGTTGCCGCTGAAAACGCCTTGGGTGCTGGAAAGAAGGTGAACCTTCGGTATGTTCCCTCGGTTGTGTATTCCTTACCTGAACTGGCATCAGTCGGTCTGAGTGAAGAAGAGGCTTCCCGGTTCACGAAGGTATCCACAGGATTTTTTCCTCTTTCCGCCAATGGGAAAGCCCTGGCTGTCGGGGAATCAGATGGATTTGTGAAAGTTGTTACCGACAGCCGGTATGGCGAAGTTCTGGGTGTCCATATGGCCGGGCCCGGGGTATCTGAAATCATCAATGAAGCGGCAGCTCTTATGGCTATGGAAGTGACCAGTCATGAAATTGCGGATATCATACACGGACATCCTTCGGTTGGAGAGGCTTTTATGGAGGCTGCGGCGGACAGTCTCGGACGATGTATTCATCTTCCTCCTCAGTAATTTCAAAGTGGAGTCAGTAATATAGTGGCCATTAATAAAGACCGGAATACCTTAATTGAGATCGCCAAAAAGTATTATATCGATGGACTTTCTCAAGCTGAGATTGCCGGGATATTCGACATCTCGCGTCCCAGTGTGTCAAATCTGTTAAAGCGATGCCGTGATGAAAAAATAGTTGAAATCCGCATTCAGGAGGGTGACTATTCCCTGGTGAATGCCCTGGCCGAGGGTTTAAAAACCAGTTTTAACATAAAAACTGTGCTGGTGGTTCCTTCGGGTGATGATAATCAGTCAACTTTGTCAGCTGCCGGTATTGCCGCTGCCGGATTGCTTGAATCCAGATTGAAAGACCGATTGAAAATCGGATTATCCTGGGGCAGCAGTCTTTATTATGTTATTAAAGCCCTCCATTCTCAGGCTGTCGTTGATGTTGAAGTTGTACAGCTCACCGGCAGCCTCGGCCTTGCCAATACGGCTTTTGACGGCTTTGAACTGGCAAGAAATCTGGCATCGAAACTGAACGGCAGCTGCAGGTTGATTCAGGCCCCGGTGGTTGTGACAAATCTGCAGTTGAAAAATCTTCTCATCCGGGAACATCCTATCAACCAGACCATGAACTGCATGAGTTCTCTCGATCTGGCACTGGTTGGGCTGAGCTCCGATGAACCTGAGCATAGCTCAATGGTTCGGGAAGGATTTCTTAGCGGCTCTGAGGCTGAGATTATTCGATCAGAAGGGGGTATCGGGCATATATGCGGTCTGCACTACGATATCAATGGACGGTTTCTAAATATTCCTCAGAACGACCTGGTTGTGGGTATCGGGGATACAGTCTTAAAAAAAATACCTGAGCTGATAGCCGTTGCATGCGGTGCCGAAAAAGCAGACGCCATTGCCGGAGCTCTTAAAGGGGGGTTTGTTGACTCTCTTGTTACCGATGAGCATGCCGCTCTGAGGATACTGAGCTCTGTTTAACATCGGAATTGTTGCAGAAAGGTCAATTACCGTGTATAATTTTCTGTATATCATAATATTAATAACTCAGTTTTAGAGTTACCTTCAAGTTAAGACTCTTAAATTGCTGTTTGTTTTCATTATTTAATACATTTAATAGTGCTAACACTGGAGCCGCCTTGTGTCCTGGAAAGAAATCCTTCGCCATACCGTCACGTCTATCGAAGAAATGGAACAATATGTCAGTTTCTCATCCGATGAAAAAAAACAGCTGCAGAATATTGGAAAAATCCATCCCATCAGAATTACCCGTCATGTCATGGAACTGATGGACCTCTGTGATTCTGATGATCCGATACGCAAAATGTACCTTCCGAGTCTGGATGAACTGGATCTTTCAGGGGATTACGATACCAGTGGTGAAGCTGAAAATACGGTTGCAACAGGACTTCAGCACAAGTACTTGCCCACGGCATTACTGCTGTCCACAAATATCTGTGCAATCTATTGCCGCTATTGCTTTCGGAAAAGGATGGTTGGTGTTACCGAAAATGAAGTACTCGGCCAATTCGATGATGCGATAGGCTATATCCGCCGGCATCCGGAGATAAGCAATGTTCTTATCAGCGGTGGAGATCCATTCATGCTGGACACTGAGATTCTCAAATCATTTCTGGATAAACTCTCTGAGATTCCCCATCTTCAGTACATACGATTCGGCACCAAGACACTGGCATCTCTCCCTCAGCGAATCATCGAGGATAACGAACTTGTTGAAGCCTTTACCCGGCACAACGCTGCCGGAAAGCCCAGGATTTATGTTGTCACACATATAAATCATCCCCGGGAAATTGTCCCGGAGACTATAGAAGCGGTGAGTCGGCTCAATTCCGCCGGAGTTACCGTGAGTTGCCAATCCGTGCTTCTAAAAGGTGTTAACGACAACCCGGATACCATTGTATCGCTGATGAACGCCCTGGTTTCAGCGGGGATTATTCCCTACTACCTTTTTCAATGCCGTCCGGTGAAAAGAGTCCAAAAGAGTTTCCAGATACCGATATCACAAGGTATTGATATTATTGCGAAGGCTAAGCAAAATCTTTCAGGATTGGCAAAGCGGTTTAAATTCGCCATGAGCCATAATATCGGAAAGATTGAAATTGTCGGCCGTTTGAATGATGATATCGTTTTCAAGATCCACGATGCCAAATATCCGGAACAAACCGGAACAATATTTACTCAGAATGCTGTCGAAGTTGATGGCTGGCTATCCCCGGTATTCGCTCTTGAACAAGATATGGCGGCTGTTTGAGAATGATCAGGAAGATACTAGTCATACTCCTTTTTTTCAGTTCGGCATCCTGGCTTTCAGCTGAAGATCAGAAAGATTATCCAAAGCTGTCCGGTGGTGCTGATTTCACCGGATCGATGAAGGTGGAGAATACCGGTGAGGTTCATAATCTTTTTGATGAGCTGGGATTCTGGGGAGAACTGGAACTCAGCCAACACAGCAGTTTCTTTGCAAGAATCGAAATCGGTGAACTCATGGGCTACAATGCCGGTTGGACCAACGGCCCGGCAGCTGCAATATTCCTGGATGATAGATTTGACAGAACCGAAATTTATCTGGAATCCGATGTTTTACGCCAGGCAGGAATGAACCCGACAGCAAATCTGAATCTCCATCTGGGATACGGAAGCCAACAGGAAATTCTAGTGATGGATTTTACCCAATATCGATTTGAGCGCTCTTCCACTTCGGGAATAGATGGATTTAATTTCAGTACAACTGTCGGTTTTCAAGATCGCTATTACATAACCGCCGCCTTCAATCCTGCTTCTTTCAACAATACCGATAAATCAGGCGGATCAATCTATCCTGATATTTTCGGAGCCTTTTACATGGACAACGACCACAGGGGAAGCTCCTGGGGTCCTCTAATCAATTTTACAAGCTCATCGATGCAGCTCTTTTATGATTCGTCATCCAATCTT
>JAUUYD010000489.1 GCA_030590585.1 Spirochaeta sp. | reverse complement strand
CCAGTGCCTTTTTTCGTCTCTCAAGAGCTTCCAGAAGTGCCCCTCTGCCGGCGGCCCTGATGTTATCCACAATAATCTGATAGGAACCCCGAGGCGCATAAACATCAATTTTACCGGAAACCACCACCTGCATGCCGTCACGGGGCTTTTCTTCCACCCGGGCGGCCCGTCCCCTGAAAAGGGCCGCGGAAATGACGGCTGATGAATCTTTCAGGGTGAAATATATATGACCGGCCCCTGAAGGCCGGCAGTTGGAAATTTCACCTTCCACACTGATTGATGGAAAAGTTTCCTCCAGCTGCCCCTTGATGGCTTGAGTCAGTTCGCTTACAGACCAGATGGGCCGTCCATCACTACCGAACATCCCTTACTCTCCTTCCAGATCGGCCAGGGCCTTATGCAGACTATGAGCCGATACGGCACTGTCCATCATCGCGGCCTGGAATACCTTGATTGAGGATTTTTCCGGGATACGGATGATGTAAACCAGAACCTGCAGGCCCTCGGAGGTTGTTCCTGCCAGAGCCCACGAACCGAAATCCCGGGACGACCAGCTGTCTCCAAGAAGGTTTTCGGCGAGTCCCTCGGGAAGCTCACCGGGAATACGGGCCGCAACAGACCAGATATCCCGAACTCTTGTATTATTCTCAGTATCATTCACAAGAAGAACAGTATGAGCACTCACTCCCACAGTGGTTTCTCCGACTCCCGGGAGTTCCAGTATCACACGGTAATCACCTTCCGAATCGATGCTGTATTCAAGATTCAGTTTTTCAAGCTGTCTTTCCACCGGTCTCCCGTTTTGGCAGGATTGGAAGAAGAAAATGAGGAAAAGAACAGCGGGAACTGCATATCGATATGGGTTACTGTTGAGGGTCATCAGGTTTAATATGTAAAGGAGCATCGGCAGGGTCAAGTATCAGCAGCATTCAGCAGAATCTTAAACTTATGGCCGATAAGGGAAATGAGCATGAAAAATCTGGCCGTCATCAACATTGCGGGACTCTCGCCACTGTCATATGAGCCGATTCTGAACGGTTCATCGGCCTTTGAGCGTATTCTTGATTGGGCAGCATCCATACCAGAAGCTTCCGGCATTGTCTTCCTTGCCGATCCTGAAACTCATGTTCCCGGGGGAACTCTTGAAGTCGGCTTGGATGATGAAGAACCCCCCTACGCCGGGATGAGGGTAATCCGCAGGGAAAAATGGACAGAAAAAGTGCTGATTGGAGCTCTTGTCAGCGCTTCCCGCCTTACTGATGAAGACGATAAACGGTATGAAGCCCTGTTTTATACATGGGGAGATTTTCCCATGATGGACAAGGATGTCACCGCCGCACTCTGGAAACTGCATTACAAATATGATGCCGAGTATACATTTGCCGATGGTTATCCGCTAGGTCTGACACCGGAAGTATTTTCCTCAGGTTTTCCGGAGAAACTTATGCCCCTGGCGAACAAGCGGAACAATGCTGCAGCCCGGGACAGCCTCTTTGAGGTACTCCGGCAGGATATAAACGCCTTTGATGTGGAAACTCATCTATCCCCCAAAGATATGCGGATGGACCGTGTTTCAATCAGCACTGATACCCGGCGGAATGTGAATATCGCCGAACGTCTTTATTCAGCCGGCGGAATTGATGCCGAATCTCTCTGTGCTGTTATTCCGGATAATCGAATTCTGCTCAGAGACCTCCCTGCCTTTTTTCCGATTCAGATTTCCAACTATTGCCCCCAGGCCTGTACTTACTGTCCTTTCCCGAAAACAGACGGCGATCCCAGGGAAGGCGATAAATTCATGGATGCCGGGAAGTTTGACTCCCTTTGCAGGAACATTATCGAATTCGCCGGGGATGCCGTATTCGGACTCTCCCTCTGGGGTGAACCTTCATCTCATCCGGAAATCGGAAAATTGATCCGCTCCGCCCTTACATCCGGTGAACCATCAGCTGGAAAAAACTCCGAACCTCCTCGAAGCCGGGTACTGATTGAAACCTCCGGTATAGGCTGGGATACGGGTCTTCTGGAGGAACTGGCTGCGGAAACTGCCGAGAGCCGATTGATATGGATTGTCTCCCTTGATGCTTCGGATCCTGAACTCTACATGAGTCTTCGTGGAGAAGGGCAGAAAGAAGCCGAGAATACGGCCCGGCAGTTGATGGAGCTTTTCGGTTCATCATGCTGGCTTCAGGCCGTCCGTATGAAGGAAAATGAGGAGCATCTGGAGGATTTTTACAGGAAGTGGAATGCTGATGGTGCTCAGGTGATTATTCAAAAATACGATTCCTATGCGGCATTTCTCCCTGAGAGGCAGCCGGCGAACCTCTCCCCTCTGGAGCGTTTCCCCTGCTGGCATCTTAAAAGGGACATGCCGATTCTACTCGACGGGAATGTACCTGTATGCCGGGACGATCTTGGAAGAAGAGATGTACTTGGAAACGTGTTTACAGATAATATGGAAACTATCTGGAAGGCCGGAGATGCCCTGCATGCCGATCATGTCGCAGATGATTACCCCGGACCATGCGCGGATTGCGATGAATACTACAGCTTCAACTTCTAAACATCCATTTGGAAGTTCTATAGCCGGCCCTCGGCTGCCGGATACCCGGATACCGGATGCCGGTTCCTACACCGTTGTCGGAGGGGATGTTCTGGATCGGGAAGTGAAGGACAGGCCGGGCTTGTCAATTATTCTTCTCAACAGGGGTGCCCGGCCGTTCCGCCGGGATCTCTTT
>JAUUYD010000221.1 GCA_030590585.1 Spirochaeta sp. | reverse complement strand
GTAACCACTCAGCTATCAGATAGCCACATTTTAAGGAAAAACCACATTTTCACAAATAATATTCCATAGGGGTTTTATAATTTTCAATAAAAGCTTATAAAATTGCAGATGGGATTTGAAAAGCTGCAAAAAATATCAATATCTCGAGAAGAAATCAGAAAAGTCTATGACCAGGGCCCCGAAGCTGTAGAGACTCTGGTTCTCTCACTAGTCGATACCATCAATATGTTAATCGATAGAGTTGATGCTCAAGATGAACGAATCAAAAAACTTGAGGATCAGATTAACAAAAACAGTCGTAACAGCAGCAAGCCGCCCTCAACAGATTCTCCCTACAGAAATAAACTGAAGAACAACAAGAAGTCTCAAGGACGTAACAAGAAACGAGTGGGAACAAGCTTGGCCCAAGTCCCAAACCCCGATGAAATCGTTCATTGCGATGTGACACTTTGTGAACATTGTCAGGAAAGCCTTTCCGATATTCCAGCTTTAAACATTGAGAAACGTCAGGTGACTGATATTCCCCTGATCAAAGCATTCATAACCGAATATCAGGCTGAGATAAAGCATTGTCCCCATTGTCATCAAATCACCAAGGCCTCGTTCCCCCAAGGCGTCACTCATGTCGCTCAATATGGACCGAATATTCAGGCAATGGCCGTCTACTTGAGAAATTACCAATTGCTGCCACTGGAGCGGACAACCCGGTTATTCACAGATCTATTTGGGATTTCTTTAAGTGAAGGCTTCCTTGTCAATATGAGTACTCGTTGTGCCAATCTCCTTTCCGGTTTCATGGAAAACCTTAAATCAAAACTGATTGGAGAACCGGTCATCCACAATGATGAAACCGGGGTGAATATCAACGGAACGCTTCATTGGATTCACTCAGCCGGAAACAGTGAATATACTTTTTTGTTTCCTCATGAGAAAAGAGGATCTGATGCTTCTGATGAGATGGGTATCTTGCCACATTTTAAAGGTGTATCTGTTCATGACTTTTGGAAACCTTATGAAAAATACGATTGTGAGCATGCGTACTGCAATGCTCATATACTCAGGGAATTGATCTTTGTCAGTGAAAACCACCAACAAGCGTGGGCTGCAGATATGTTTGATCTTTTGTTGGAAATAAAGAATCAGGTTGATCGAACATTGACTCATCACCTTGCAGAAGATCAGGCTTCTTCATTTCTGGGAAAATACAACCAGATTATCAGACAAGGATATACGGCCAACCCGCTTCCGGAGAGAACCGGGAAAAGAGGCCGACCTAAGAAAGGTAAAGTCCTGGCTCTCATCTATCGTCTGGATCACTATCAACAAGATATTTTGAGATTTATGAATGAGGGTAATATTCCCTTTACAAACAATCTCGCGGAGAGAGATCTGAGAATGATAAAGGTGCGGCAAAAAATCTCTGGTACTTTTAAAAATATTGAAAGGGCTTCTGATTTCTGTACCATCAGGAGTTATATTTCTACGGCCCAGAAACAGGGGAAAGGTATTCTTGAGGCTCTTGATAATGTTTTTAACCCTTCTGCAGAATTGAAACCTGGTTCTTTATAGCTGAGTGGTTACATTGAATCAATTAAAAAAGGGGTAATTCCATGATCATAAACTCAATTCGCGGGGTATTGTCCAACCAGCGCCAGCTGAATTGAATACCGATGTTTAATCCCGGGAAGTTGTTGAATGCTGCGAAATCCATGGTGAGTACGGCTCCTGTTGACCAGCGCCTTTCTCCGATGAATTCAAAGTCGCTGAATATATCAAGGCGGAATCGCTGAATAAATATTACCGAGCCTATAGGGAGGTCAGGATATCCAAGTGGAATCTCATAATCTATGGTTCCAAGCATTGTGAGTCCGGGATTTTCCCAATCGTAGCCTCGGGGCTTAGAGATTCGAGTCGTGAAAATGGCAGTACGATGTTCAATTCCGGCTCCGAGGCTTAATGAGGTATTTCGAAAACCTCCTGGAAAGTACAGCTTAAGCTCTGCTGATGCTGATTCCCCGTAATTATCGGGGAGGGGAATATGAGAATATGCAGCGATGAGAGACCAGCCGAGGTCAGGATGAAAAGCCCTTTTAGACCCCGGACGTAAACGGCTCCAATCCGCAAGGTAAGTTAAAAATGGATAGTGAACTGATGATACGCTGTCGGCGGTGCTGCCTTTGGCTGTGTAATAGCTGAGTAAACCGGAAGATATTCCGATATCAAGATTATGATTCCAGATTCCGGTTCTTGCCAGATTTGCCGGATACAGAGCTGAGATTGAAAATGAGGTCTGATGGAAGGGATCAATTTTGGGTGACCTGTAACGATAGTCTCCATGGATTCCTATGACGGGTCTTATAGCGGTAAAGGATAGATCGGCATATGCTCCGGGGGAGGACTCTGTAATCTCATAAAGTGCTCCGATTTCAAATACTGCTGTTCCCATCACATCTTCAGATCTGATACTCAGCTGTAATTCATTCCTGTTATTTGTAAGATTCAGGCCCCAGGAATGAAAGTTGAAAATATGTTCGTAGGGTTTGTAGTCTGTTTCGGGTATGGTGTTGACGGAAATTGCTGACTCAGGAACTACTGACTCGGGAAGGGCTTCAGGTAATTCCCTGGTAACAGAAGTGCCTCCTGGAGGGGAAATCTCCACTCTGGAGATGACTTCTCCCTGGCTTGAGGCATATTCGACAATATAGAGGGCTTCCCGGCCGGATGTGGAATGCGCCTCGGCAGGATTATAGGCGCCATACCATCTTTGAGCGGCAAGATAGCGCTGATTGTTGTTCGTTACTGCCCAGACGGCTTCGAGGCCGGTTTCGTTAGAGCTGTAGTAAACGGTATTTCCATCGGCTGAATAGACTGGAGTTTTCACGGTCAGGAATGTAAGATCGGTAAGATTTTTCATCATTGAAGTACCGATTTCCCATTCGGTGATTCTTCGTCCGCTGTTATTTCTGAGGCTGAAGACGATTTTTTTTCCATCCGGTGACCATGAGGGGTAGGCGGCGGTTTCCAGAGGGGGTCCGGATAAGTCGAGGCGATTAAGTTCCTTTCCGGTTTCCGTGTCGAGAATAACCAGGGCGGCGCTTCCATTTTCCATGAGCTCCACAACGGCGAGTTTTGATCCGTCGGGGTTAAGGGCGGGGTAAAGATAGCGGGAACCCTTGATGATGGTTTTTCGGCGGATTACCCGGCTCCGGTTGTCCAGATCGACAATTGTTATGTCTGAGACGCTTTTTCCGGTATATACAGGATGAATTCTCAAACTGTTCCAGGCGATTCGTAGATATACATCGGGATTCACCATATCAACTGCCATGCTCACCCGGCCTTCACGGGGGAGCCTTAATATTTGTTTTTCGTTATGATTTAAATCGATTTCAACCAGGGCGGGAGCTTGTGATAGGGTTTCTTTTCGGGCATAGAGTCTTCCGTTTCCGGTATCGAAGAGGGCGTCATAGCGGGTGAAAGTTTCGGGTTCAGGTGTAATGATTTCCGCTTGGGTCCAATTGCCTGACTCCCGGAGTAACGTGGCGTTCCGGCTGAGATTTGCGGCCATTTCAAGGAAAATATTTTTTGGTTTTGTATCGGCACCGCGTTTTGTTCCGGTGTTCAAACCGATAACGGGTATGGGGATACGGGCGGAAGATCTGTATATTTCTTCCAGGGCATCCTCTCCGTACTCCTTTCTTATCCATAAAGAGAGTGAATACCCGATACGGTAGTAATCGGGGATGTGGTTTTTGAAGGACTGGTTGACGGCGTGCAGGTAATCGGTATCAGGATTCTCTGATACCAGTGCCATGACTTCCATGGTGAACAGGGGATCGCGGCCCCGTCCTTCCTCCGACAGATGAGTTTCCATGACAACTGCATCACCTTCGAGCAGCCATGAGGGCGTTCCCATTACGATTCCGGCTCCCCAGCCGAGTTCGCCGAAGAGTCCATGAAGAAAACGGGTTGCTCCCTGGTCGGCGGCGTCGAACTGGGCCATGTGCCGGCCTTCGTGATGAGCCAGCAGCAACCACCAGTCTGATACGGCGGTGATATCTTCTCCGGGGGTTGCGTACCATACTGAATGCCGGGGGGCCAGGGTGACAAATCCATTGGCCTGGACACCCAGATTGGTGAGTACCAGAGGCCATTTTTTATGTTCATGGCTTACTGGCAGATTGCTGCTGGTATCTTCAAGTGCCTTATCAAGGGCCGCGGCAAGGTTTGAGGCCTCATCACTCATGGTGTCCGGATAAATTATGATAAAGCGTTCTGTTTCCCTCTGCTTCCATATGGTTCCGGGGACATGCTGCGGGTAAAGCGGAAGACTGAAAACAGCAGAGCATAATAATAACAGTACTGCCGATACCCGACCTGAGGACATCATTCATTATACCGGCGTTAGAGGTCATCAGGAAAAAAAAGAAATAGAGAAATAAATATCGAATGTTGACAGGAACTCAGAATCGTGGATAATAATAGTCGAATACTATTATATGGAGGGGTACCATGAATACGCCGATTCTCGACCATAGCCGTATTGATTATCTTGTTTCAACTGATCATCCGGGGGATTCCAGGCTTGATGAAATTCTCTTGAAATCCCGTGAGTTGAAGGGTTTGAGCGATCCTGAGGCGGCGGAACTTCTTGCAGTGAATAATCCTGAGGCTGTGGAGAGAATTCTTGAAACCGCTTCCTATGTAAAAAAAGAAATCTACGGCAGCAGGATGGTGTTGTTTGCTCCTCTTTATGCCGGAAATAAATGTTCGAATGAGTGTCTGTACTGCGGATTTCGCAGGGGTAATAAGGATATCAACCGGGTTACTCTGAATGAGGCCGAGCTGGTGAGTGAAACCAGGGCGTTATTGAAACAAGGCCATAAGAGGGTGCTGCTCCTGGCTGGTGAAACCGGCAGTTACGGGGTGGATTTCACAATGGATGCCATGAAAACCATTTACTCTGTAGAAGAGAATGGTGCCGGGGTAAGGCGGATTAATGTGGAAGTGGCTCCGATGTCGGTTGATGATTTTCGTACTTTGAAAACCGGCGGTATTGGAACCTATACCTGCTTTCAGGAAACTTACGATAAAGTTCTTTACAAAAAATATCATTTAGCGGGTCCTAAAGCGGATTATGACTACCGCCTGTCGGTGATGGACAGGGCTATGGAGGCGGGCATTGATGATGTGGGTGTCGG
>JAUUYD010000391.1 GCA_030590585.1 Spirochaeta sp. | reverse complement strand
GACGGTTGTTGGAGCGGCAGAAACGATCAATGAGGGATTACACCAGGCTGGAAATGATACTGTGATCGACGACAGGAACGAAAGAGCCGGAATTAAATTAAAGGATGCCGATCTCATCGGTTATCCGGTTCAGATTGTTCTGGGGGGACGTTCTGTTGCCGCCGGCAATGCTGAAGTGAAGTTCCGCAGTAATGGGGAAAAGTTGGATATACCTCTTTCGGAAGTTGTTGATACTATCAGAGACTGGATTCTTGAACGTCGCCATGGCGATGCCTGATATTCTCCCTGAACGAGAGCCTTTTATGTATTTGACGATTGAGCAACACAGAAATGAGGAAAAAGACTAAAAATCGATCCGGAATTGTTTAAGTCCGACAGCCTCCTGGGGCGGAAAGATTTCTCTCTTCGTGTTAGACTTGTAACGTGAACCGATTAATATTGATTATATTATTGACCTTGACCGCCTCAGCCGTACTTTCCGGTCTCGACTGGCAGGCGGTTGATGTTGATATCGCCTTTACATGGCAGTACAACGCCCAGCTTGATAGCACTCCGGATGGAAAATATCCTTCAATAATGATGTTTAATATCGGTGCTTCTTTTTTTGCTGACTGGGATGGAGAACCCGGCGGGCTTTACTTCCGTCCCGGGGGCTGGTTTTCCTGGAACACCGAGGATGTCTATCAGGGTATTGCCCGCCCCTGTGATGAAGCTGAGCTCAGCCATATGAAAGTTCTGGGTTTGATGGGAGATGCTCATTTCGGATATGTCTTTCATGCCGGCAGTATTGATATTGGAGTACAGGGGGGACCGTCTCTGTATTTGCGTTTTCCTCTTTGGACAGCTCAAAACGGCGATGCGGTTCCCGCGGATTTCTGGAAAGCTTATTACGGAGCGGCACAGTTCTTGTATGTCGGAATTGCCTCATGGGCTGTTGTTCCAGTTTCCGAAACCATGGATTTTCTGCCGGGTTTGCGTTTTTATCAGCCGATTTCAAACTTATGGACCGAAGCGCCATTTGCTCACGGCATTCAGGTTGCGTTGACAGTTTCCCTGAGATTTGCCGCTTTTAATAAGGTAAAAGATCAGCCTTAACAGATTCCTAGAATCTTACCGCCGCTGCTGCGCCTTCCTCCTCCGGTCCGCTTTTTCGGTCTACCAGCAATATCAGCATTGCTCCTGTTGCGGTATCCAGAACAGCCGCAAGCATGATCAGCAGAGGTAGTACCGGCGCCAGGATGAGCCATCCTTCTTCAAGTCCCCTGCCGTACAGGCTTCCGAGCATTACCATCGCAGCGACTAATCCCCGATCAGGGGTTGCCGGCAGAGCAAAAGAAATCAGAAAAGAAAAGAGTGCTGTCCAGGCGGCCTGAAAAAGGGTGATTTCCAGACTGGAGTAAGACCGGATTACCGTCAGCATGCAGATGGATGTAATCATTGCAGTCCCGGCTCTGGCAAACATCAGGTATACCGGAGCAATCAGGGCCGCAGTATGTCTGGGGATCTTGAGATTTTCTTTGAGGTGGCGGGTTAGGTTTCCATAGTTGAAGAGGGGAGATCCGGAAACTAAAGCTCCCAGAAGAGCCCCGGACATGCCGGCCAAAGCCTTCCATGGCGAATGCCGCCTGCCGGCAACCCAGAGAATGAAAGGATAAACAGCTGCAATTAGAATAATTGTAATTAGAAGAATGGTACCGAGCATGGGTAAAAACCGCTGAAAATCCACAACCCTGCGGGATTCTATAACAGCAGCAGCGCTCAATACGGCCAGCATGCCGGGCATCAGTATCAGTATGTAGCGGTTTATTCTGTAGAGAATTCGTGAAAAGGAATCGAAAAAATTGAAAGCAGGTTCAGCGATTTCCCGATCATGAAACATGTGCCAGCCTAAAAGGAATGCCGGAACAAGCAGGGGCAGCAGGTAAGAAGAATCTCCGATGAAAATCCGGAAACTGTTCATCTGCAATGCCTTCTGCACCAGGACTCCAAGCTTAACCACCGATATATTCGCGGGGGTTCCTGGAATAACGGGTAATCTGCCAAATCCTATCAACCAGGCGATAATGGTTCCAAGAAGAGTCAATCCTGCCGCAGTAATCAGTACCGCAATTGATGATCGGCGCAGAACTGACCCGAGGATGCCGAGACGTCTTAATTTGGTCACTGCAACGGGTAGTGAAAAGAAAATCAGGGGCAGAAGCATGTATCTGCCTAAACGAATGGATAAATCCACAACGGCTGTCAGAATTGAGGTAACAGAATCACTTGTATTCAGTAGAAATCCCGCCGTGATTCCGACAGCGATTCCTATCAGATAGCGATATGGTGTTTTCATTTACGAGTCCTTTAACAAATGGTATCGGTGATTGTGGATCCGCCAAAAGGCCGGCGGCCCTCGGCGTATCTGAACCATCGACGTCTTAACTTGTCGGGTTTTTCGCCATGGAGACGGAGGATGTCGGTGGTAAAACCTTCTGCATCGGGAGAGTTGCATTGGAACCCGCAGGCCCACAGTTCCGGGCTGGTTTCACGAAGCAGGGAAGTGGAAAAGCCGGTAAAAGCCCCCAGGGCAAGCGCATCCAGAGGACCGGGGGTTCCCCCCGGGCGGTGTGGTACAACGATACCCAGAAACCCCCGGGACGCTTCCAGGAGCGGAGTGATTTCACGAACCATGGCAACACTGCTTTTTATGGATTGTTCCAGAATTGTTTCAATATCGCTGCTGCCGGCTTCGGAAAAACTACTGACAGAGGGTGTAGACTGGTGAAGAATCCAGGCTGTATCGATTTGACCGAATCTTCGAAGAATTTCCCTTATAACGGCTTTAGTGGAAAACCATGAGGAACGGTTCCAGCTGAAGACCGTAAGATTGGAAGTTCCGGTTTCGTTCGTTTCAGTCTCTCTTCCGGAGACAGGAGCTACAACCTGAGAGCCCCTTGCAAGAAGCTTTTCGATAAGTTTCCGGCCTGTCAGTGTTTCACTGCCGGTAACCAGTACAACCTCATTCATGAGTGTAGTTTACTTTTTACTCGGAACTACCGTCAACGAGCTGCACTGAGAAGACGATCTACTTGGAATCCTGCAGTTTTATCGGCCCGATACCATTTTTTAATCAGTTTTTTCAGGATTCGAGAACGCCTTCTTTGTTCCCTCCCTGACTTTGTATCGGCAGCTGCAGAGAGAAACAACACCTGAAGGGTCATTCTCCAGCCTTCTCTGTTATACCAGAGAACATTATCCCACTCGTTGATTCCACAGCTCTCTCTCACCACATGGTTGGATAAAAGTTTAGACAGGGTTTTTCCGGAGTTCATCTCTCCCGACACTCCGAAATCTGCTGAAAGTACCGCCTTGAGGGGCTGAATGATTTCACTTTTTTCGGCAGGAAGACGTCTGTTTCTGAGCCATTTTTCCAGATTCCAGGAATCCCAGACCGCTAAAGGAGAATGGGTCAAATTAGCGAGTGAAGAGATTATACTCCACGCTGTGAGGAACTCGGCTTCGTTCCATTCCCCCGGAACATAAAGCCGTTTGAATTTTCGTCGAACACCACCGCCGAAAAAGCGGAATTGTCTACACGACCCGAT
>JAUUYD010000341.1 GCA_030590585.1 Spirochaeta sp. | reverse complement strand
GAAATCGGTTGAAGCCTCATATTCGATAGAGCTGGCTGAAGTTCTGCCTCGGATTATTCCCGCAGCAGGATTTGAGATATCATACGGGAAGCCCATCGGCTGGGTGGCTGTTCCCGATGACGGATGGACAGGAATAGTAATCTATGTTCCTGAGAATATGCCTGTTCGAGGTACCAGTCTATTCTCGGATGTCCGCCCGGCATTATATGCCCGTATACTATCCGAAAACCTTGAGGTACTGGCCGATCCGGCACTTGAAAACGGAAAGCTGCTCTCCTATCGCAGCCTGGAGAATAGGGAACAAGCCGAATCTCTCACTGGCCGAAGACCCTATAAAGTCATGGCCAGGGAATTGTATGGTGAATATCCCTGTGACATTATTCTCAGTGAAGAAGATACCCGGCGTATTCTAGCCGCAGATTCCGGTAGACAGGCATTATCCGATGGCAGAATCGTCATCCTCCTTGATTCCGGAGCTGATTAACTAAAAAAGCTTGTTGCCCTTGAAGGGAACAGCTCTGAATAATCGACAAAAATATGAAAAATAGAATTATAATTCTTGCTGCCGCACTTATCCTGCTCACTTTATCAGGATGCGGAAATCTCGGAACAGCAGTTGTCCTCTGGCCTCCTGAAGACAGCCGTTGGAAACCCGGTGACCTGTTAACCGTTAAAGACGAATCCCTCTTGAGAAACACATACATTGTGAATCTTCCGGAAAAGAGGCGCCTTAAAGAAGAAATAGAGAAATGGCGTCTTCGCCTTTATCGTAGAGAAAAAGATGCCTTCAGCTTTGCCGCAAATATGGGAGAATGGCAGTATGTGTATGCTGAATGCCTGTATCAGGGCCTGCCCATGCGGTCAGAACCTTCAAATACCGCCTCACGTGTGTACCGGTTCAGGGAAGGGGATATCATCAAGGTTCTCGGACGGGAACCGGGACCCGTCCCGGTAGGTAATCTCGAGGGTTACTGGTATCACGTTATTGCCGAAGGCGGCGTTGAAGGGTATGTATTTGACTACTACCTCCGGGTTATGAACATCAAGGACAGTGAAACCACGATACTCAATGCCAGGGATACCGATAATCCCCAGCTTAATAGTTTACTGGCTGACCCATGGCGGCCGAGTATGTTCAATGACATGATAAATGATAATCAAATCGATTTGAGATTATTCAAGGCCGAGTATGGCCTCTTCCCGGATATTGATGAACAGACTCTCACCCTGCAGCTGCCGGAAACATCAATTATAGAGAAGTGGAAAGAGATTGTACCGGCGGGTCCTAATCGTTATGACTTTCTGGGTACCAGTTTCCGCATTACGGTAAACTCGGAATATTTTATCAGCGTACAATACAACGTTGAAGGAACGGAACATTTTGAAGCCTTCGTCCGCTTGAACCGGAGTATTTCCGACATTGTTGAATATGAGAAAAATCGAAGGGATACCATCCTTGAAAAATTACTTGAAATGGGTCCTGTTTACGACAGCCGAGCTTACGGAGAAATGGCTATCCATGAAGATGGTGAGTTTACATGGAGTGGCAAATCATCACTGATTTCCCGGGGTATCATCACTTCAGCTGCCGGAAACAGCGGAAGGTTGGAGTTCAATTACTTTACAGATCCTTCAATATCAGCCTCTCACGAAGGTGTACTAAGCCTTCGTTTCGATAATAACGAAGCGGTCCGATTCCTGTATGCCTTTGAAGATGGGGGCTTGAGACTGCTGTATGTTCCGGAAAACGCCATTGATAACCGGCGAGTCCAAACCGATCAGTACATCGATCCGATCCGACTGTTCTTCAAACCTCTCTTCCCGATAGAGTCGAATGAAGGCGTTGTGCTCCCCCCGCGCTAAATGGCTTTCATTCAGCTCGACGGTATAGACCTGTCATTCGGCGATCGAAAGATTTTCACTGATGCTCATCTCACCATATCACCGGGAAGCCGTATTGCCCTGACAGGGGCCAACGGCAGCGGGAAATCCACTCTGATGAAGGTTGCTGCCGGAGAACAGGATTATGATGAGGGCAGAATCATCAGCCCGGGGGGGACAAGGTCGGCCTACCTCCCCCAATCAGGAATTGTCCATAAGGGAAAAACACTTATGGAAGAGGCAATGAGTGCCTTTGAAGAACTCTCACTCTTAAAAGATGAAGCCGATAACATCACCATCCTTCTGGAAAATAATGAGGGTTCCACAGATACTCTTCTGGAACGATACCAGGAGATTCATGACACACTTGAAAATGCCGGATGGGACCGCAGGGAAGCCCGGATTGAACAGGTTCTGACTGGACTTGGATTCAGTCGTTTTGAACTCGGGAATGATGTCTCCACATTTTCCGGCGGATGGCAGATGAGAATTGCACTCTCGAAGATTCTTCTGACATCCCCGGATGTACTGCTCCTTGATGAACCAACCAACTATCTGGATCTGGAAGCCAGGGAATGGCTTCGGGATTTTTTGAAAAAGTTCTCCGGGGGAATACTCCTTGTTTCCCATGACCGCCTGTTCCTGGATGAAACCTGCACCCAGGTAGCCGAATTACTGATGACCCGGCTCAATATCTTCAAAGGCAGCTACAGTGGTTATGAAGCCTTCAGAGAAAAGGATATGGCAGATCTCATCGAACGCTGGAAGAGGCAGCAGGAAGAAATCGGTAAAATAGAGACTTTCATCTCCAGATTCCGATATCAGGCGACTAAAGCAAAACAGGTTCAGTCCAGAGTCAAGATGCTGGAGAAAATTGAGCGGATCGAGATACCCCCCGCTCTCAAACGCATACGCTTTGCATTTCCAGAAGCTCCGCACAGTGGAAAAAATGTACTCCGAGGGGAAAATATTGAGCGCCTGTACGGAGATAAGTCCGTTTTTACCGGGTTGGATTTTGAAATACCCCGAGGCTCCCGTACGGCTGTAGTCGGGATAAACGGAGCAGGAAAAACCACCCTTCTACGTATAGTATCAGGAGTAGATACTCAATTCGGCGGCACCCTCAAGTTCGGCAGCGGAGTAAAAGTCGGATATTTTTCTCAAGATCAGGAATCTGTACTCAGCCCCTTAAACACGGTACTTGAAGAAGCCGCTCAGGGTTCAGGACTCGGCGAGGGCCGGCTCAGAAGTCTTCTGGGCGGTTTCCTTTTTTCCGGAGATGACATACATAAAAAAGTCGAAATACTCTCAGGGGGTGAGCGGAATCGGCTGGCATTGCTCAAGATACTGCTCGAACCTGTAAACCTGCTCATTCTGGATGAGCCAACCAATCACCTGGATCTTCACTCCAAGGATATACTTCTGGAGGCCTTGCAGGACTTCGGAGGAACCCTTGTCATCGTATCCCATGACAGATATTTTCTTGAAAAAATTGCCGACAGGGTTCTTGAACTTGAAAATGGTGTCGGCCGTACCTATCTGGGAGATTACGCATATTACCGTTGGCGCAAGAATGAGAATACAGGGGCTTCCAGAGAACCGGGGAGATCTGCCGGCAGAAAGCAGGAATCTTCCGGACAACCCGGGAATCAGGCAAACAGGGAAGAGCAGAAGAAACGGCGGTCGCTGGTAAACAAACTCCGCAGGGAAGAGGAATCTCTCACCGTCCGACTGGAAGGAAAGGAGCGGAAAGCCGCCGAATTACGCACGGAACTGGAAATACCTGAGAATTATTCAGACCCCGACAAGGCCCACACCCTGTCCGCGGAACTGATGAGCATCGAAGAACGCATCGAACAAATAGGAGCCGCATGGGAAGAGGCTGCCACAGCCCTGGAAGAAGCCGAGAACGCCCTTCAGGCATAGCTCAAGATTGTACTTCGAACTCCGCTCCAATACGAGGCTCCGAACAGATTCAGGTGGTTCAGCAGATGATAAAGATTGTAAAGATTCCGCCTGCCGGAGAATCCGGGTTCCATCGGCCAG
>JAUUYD010000018.1 GCA_030590585.1 Spirochaeta sp. | reverse complement strand
TATCGTCATCGATCCGGGTCATGGCGGACTTGATCCCGGAGCTATAGTCTCAGTGGCCGATGGAAATGGAAATCC
Organism: Spirochaeta sp.; assembly: GCA_030590585.1. The sequence goes on along the minus strand of JAUUYD010000018.1, from coordinate 13,399 downwards.
GCTTGTGATTACCGAAGATGAGTATGCCTACGATATTTCAATGCGTCTTTTCCGCGCCCTCTACCGCCACGGAGCTTCCGTGTCATTAACGATACTCTCGCCGGATCATCATATCCGTGACGGCATCGATGCCCGGCAAACATTTGTTCACCGGAAGAACGAGGTGTATAACAGCGAATCTCAAAATGGAAATAACGGATTCAGGCCGGTGGGAACAAGTGAAGGTCTGGATTTAAGAAAATCAATTGCAGGGACTCAGATTCGGGATGCGTCGGTTTTTGAGAAAAGAAACGGCACTTTGTACATCAGTATCCATGCGGATAATACCGCAGATCTCCCCGAGGGCAGCGCTGTGCTTTATTACGGCGGCAGTGATGAGGAAACTAAAAGATCCTTGGAACTGGCCTCAGCACTGGTACCTTATCTCGGCAAAGCTGCAATTACCCATAACCAGCCTCTACGCGTGCTGGAGGGAAATCCGGCTGATGCCGCGGTACTTGTGGAAGCCAGAAACATACACTATTCGGGAAATGCATGGGCTTTGAGGTCAGCAGAATTAAGAGAGCAGGATGCCTTGAGAATTGCCGAGGGGATTCTGGCATGGGCGAAAAGGCATTAACAGATTGGTAGACCGCATTTCAAGCTACGGGCATAATAACCTTCATGAACCCTGATAACAGACAACGGCTTCGCACACCCCAGGGTACCGAAGGATTCTTTCTTGAAGAAGCCTATCGTCACCGTCAACTTTTGAGAATGACCGAAAGTCATTTTGAATCCTGGGGATATCTTCCGGTGCTCACTCCGGTATTCGACTATTTTGATACCTACAGGCCTCTGCTGACAGCTGCTCAGGAAGAACACAGTTACCGCTTCCCCGATCGGGACGGAGAACTGCTTATGCTTCGATCGGATATCACTTTATTCCTGGCCAAGCAGATGGGTCTTTCTTTGAAAAATGCCCCCCTGCCCCGGCGGGTTTATTACGCTGACAGCATACTCCGCCATCAGGATGAAGAAGATATCTCCAGTGATGAATTTTTCCAGTCCGGTGCCGAGCTTATCGGCTTGAGCGGCCGGGATGGAGATTTGGAGGTGTTGATGCTCCTCCACGATCTTCTTGATGCAATGGGTCTGCCGGAATGGAGGATGCATATCGGCTCAAGAGCCGTTCTTGATGCCGTTCTGGAAGGAAAGGCTGATTCGGTTGAAACCGGGATTTTATTGGAAATTAGAGATGAAGAAGGTATGATCCGTCTTTTCAAAGAAGCCGGTTTGACAGCCTGCAGTGAACGAACACGCTTATTGCTGTTCCTGGGAACACCCGATGAATTCGCTTCGGCAGGCAATAATCTGGTTTCAGCCATTAAGAATGCAAACACCCGGGTTTCCCCCATAACTGAGGCTGTTGATAATCTGATGTCTCTTGCATCTGAATTATCGAATACAGCCCCGATGGACAGGATACGAATTGACCTCTCGGAGCACGGAGGTCAGCCCTATTACACCGGTTTCACTGTGCGGGCATATGTTGAAGGCGCCAATACTGCTGTGGCTTCCGGGGGAAGGTACGATAACCTGCTGGGATCTTTCGGATTTTCCGCACCGGCTGCGGGGTTCAGCCTGATGATGAGGAAAATCGAACCCTTAAGTACTTATGCTGCTGATGCGGCTGAAGAGATTCCAATTATTACGGCTGAAGGGAATACTTTTATCAGGAGATATGAGAATGCTTCCCAAAAGCGTAACGACGGTAAGAGGGTTGTAATATCATGAGTATTAAAGAGAAACCTCTAACCATCGCTATTCCCAAGGGACGGCTTCTCGATTCGGTTGTTACTCACCTTTCAGACCGGGGTATGGATATCAGCTTTGGATCGCGAAAACTCTCTACAGTTGATTCAACAGGGCGTCTTGAAGTCTATAAAGTGAAGAATCACGACCTGCCTACCTATGTTCACCACGGTATCGCCGGTCTTGGGATTGCAGGTGACGACACTGTGGCAGAATCCGGTCTCTCCTTCACGCAGGTACTCACACTTCCTTTCGGAGGAACCCGCTTGTGTATCGCGGCTCCTGCAGGAACGGCGTCACCTGAGGCTCAAGGGGGAACGGTAAACGTAGCTACAAGCTATGTCCGCATGACACGGGACTGGTTTCACCGTCGGGGAATACCTGTAAAAATAATCCGCCTCGGGGGCAGTGTTGAGCTGGCACCGGTACTTGGTCTTACTCCTTATATTGTAGATCTTGTGGAAACCGGCAGCACTCTTGTCGCCAACGGCCTTGAAGTGCTGGTTAATATGACTGATATCAAGGTGAGACTGATAGCAAATCCGGCATACTTTAAACTCCACTATCGTGAAATCGGAGAATTGGCCGATATTATGATGAGGGAGAAATAATGATCGAGATACACCGAGAAACAAAAGAAACTGATATCCTTGTTAAACTGGACATGGATGCTTCGGGGCCGTCCAAACCCGTTACAGGACTGCCGTTCTTCGATCATATGCTCAATGCCATGGCTTTTCACGGCGGATTTCGTCTTGAATTAAAAGCCTCAGGCGATATCGAGGTAGATCCCCATCATCTGGTTGAGGACACCGGCCTGGTAATCGGTGAGGCTCTTGAGCAGGCCCGGAAGAAATCCGGGGGGATACGGCGTTATGGTAATTCAGTAATCCCCATGGATGATGCCTTGAGTGAAGCGGTTATTGATGTCTGCGGCAGACCGTATCTGAAGTGGAATGTTGAATGGGCCCAGGAAAAAGCCGGTGATTTTGATCTCTTCCTGCTCCGGGAGTTTTTCTGGGGCCTGGCTGTGGCCGGAAAAATGAATCTTCACCTCACAACCCGATATTCAAAAAACGGTCATCATGCTGCTGAGGCACTCTTCAAGGCGGCAGGCCGCGCTCTCTCGGAAGCCTACAAACCTCATGATGGCGGCGAGGCAGGTATGTCCACAAAAGGGATTCTCTGATTCATGGCACAAATGCCCAAAGAAGGCTTTCTCAAGATAGTCGCACCGGCAAAAACCAGGATTGACTCGGAACAAAAAGCAGCGCTGATACGAAAAGGCAATCAGCTTTTCAACGAAGGTGATATCCAGACCGCAAAAAAAATCTTCCTGACTTTAGGCTATTCCGATGGAATTATTCGTTCCGGTGACTATTATTATAAAAGAACTGAGTATTGGGAAGCTTACAGACTTTACAGTCTGGCCCCCGCACCGGATAAAGTGGACTATCTGATAGAACAAATGGCAAATGTTATTCGGGAGTGGATAAAAGAGTAATTTGAAAGGGAATAAAAAATGCATAACCCTGAGGAAGAAAACAATCTCACTGAAGAACAGTCGGTTGAGATTTCAGAACTTTCAAAACAAGGCTATCAGCTCCTCAAGGAATCCCTGACCCACAGAGCCATTGAAAATTTCGAAAAGATAATTGCCATGCAGCCGGACAACAACTACGCACTTGTGGGAATCGGTGATGCATACCGCAAGCTGAGGCGTTACAATGAAGCCGTCATTTACTACCGTGACTGTCTCCGCTTTCATTCGGGTAATAATTATGCTCTTTTCGGTCTGGCAGACTGTTATAAATCCATGGGGCAGTTCAACCGTGCCATCGATATCTGGGAAGAATATCTTAAACATGATGATAAGAATATAACTGTACTCACCAGAGTTGCCGATGCCTATCGAAAAGCAAGAGAATTCGTCAAATCAAAAGATCTCTATTTACGTGTTCTGGAAATGGAAGAGAGCAATTCATACGCCCTGATAGGACTTGGACATCTGCATTATGACTTCAAGGAGTACAATGATGCACTTGATTTCTGGAAAAAGATGGAAAATGAAGTTGGGGATAGAATTGATATCCGTGTTCTTACCTCCATTGGGAACTGCTACCGAAAGCTGAAGACATTCAAGGACGGTATTCCTTACTTTGAAAAGGCATTGACAATGCAGCCTGGAAACTTCTACGCCCTTTTCGGTCTTGCCGACTGTTACCGGGGGATGAACCAGTCGGAGCAGTCTCTGATCTACTGGAATCAGATTCTTGCCAGGGATCCCAAGAATAAAGTTATACTGACCCGCGCCGGTGATGCTTACAGAATACTGGAAGATCTCAACAGCGCTGAAAAATACTACAATGACGCCCTTAAGATTGAGCATGATGTCTATGCCGTGCTGGGTTTGGCCCTGATTGCCAAGTCCAATGGCGATTATGAAACTGCTCTTGAGAGTATAAATGAGCTGATGACTAAAGATAATAAAAACCCCCGGCTATACATGGAAGCCGCGGAATGCCATGAAAAAACGGGTGCCGTCTCCGCGGCAATTAAGGTACTATCCGAGTTTATCAGCCTGGGAGTACATAATGAGAGAATTTCCGAATATGCCCGGAGGCTGGAAGAAGCTTAATATTATAATTCCCGGGGATACCTTCAGCTGCCTCCGGTTAAAACACCGCGGATTCTTCGAACCCCCGGGGAGCTGGACTGTTCCTTGGCTATCCTGAATAAACCCAGTTCTCCTATTGCTTCCACATGAGGACCGCCGCATACCTCGGTTGAGAAATCACCGATGCTGTAAACTTTTACCTGCTCATCGTACTTTCCCTCAAAGAGAGCTCTGGCTTTTTGATCGCGAGCCTCCTGAAGAGTCATGGTTGTCATGGAAACAGGTAAATCAGCGGATATTTTTTCATTAACCAGCTTTTCCACCGCAGCCTTTTCATCCGCTGACATTGGCTGGGGATGAACAAAGTCAAACCGCAGCCGCTCAGCGGTGATGTTGGAACCTTTCTGGACCACATGATCTCCGAGAACCAGCCTGAGAGCTTCGTGAAGCAGATGGGTGGCTGTGTGATAGCGGGTGGACATCACCGATTCGTCTGCAAGGCCGCCTTTGAATGTTTTATCGGCACCTTTCTTGGAGGTTTCCTGATGTATTTAAAAAGCTTCGTCAAAGCCGGCTCTGTCCACTGTCATTCCATGCTCAACGGCCAGCTCCTCTGTGAGTTCAACCGGGAAACCGTAAGTGTCGTAGAGTCTGAAGGCCACTCTGCCGGGAATGATTTTTTTGGGATTTCGCTGGAGATTCGGCAGCAGTTTATCGAACTCTTTATGGCCATGTTCCAGGGTTTTACGGAACTGAGCCTCTTCCAGCAGCAGCTCACTGATAATGATGTCACGGCGGTCTTTAAGCTCATCAAAGATACCCTTGTATAGTTCAATTACCGAATCGGCTACACGCCCCAGAAAATCAGTATCGATTCCAAGCTTCAGCCCATGACGGACCGCGCGGCGTATCAGTCTGCGCAGTATGTAACCCTGACCCAGGTTGGAAGGTTTGATGCTGTTCTCATCACCGAGTATCATCGCAGCAGTTTTTACATGGTCTGAGATGATACGGAAAGATTGTATGGTATCGTCGCTTTCCTTGTATTTTCTACCCGAAATATTTTCAATTGTTTTAATGATATCTGAAAAAAGGTCGGTCTCATAAATGTTCTTTTCACTCAGCAGCATGGTAATTGTGCGTTCAACGCCCATACCCGTATCAACACAGGGTTTGGCCATTGGTTTATATGTACCGTCGGCCTGCTTATCGTACTGCATGAATACATCGTTCCAGATCTCAAAATACTTGCCGCAGGAACAACCTGGTCTGCAGTTTTCTGAACAGACCTCGATTCCAGTATCGTAGAACATCTCTGAATCAGGACCGCAGGGCCCGGTCAAACCAGCAGGTCCCCACCAGTTATCTTCCTTGGGCAGTTTGTAGATACGCTCTTCGGGTATTCCCAGGGATAACCAGCTGTCATATGACTCCTGATCAAAGGGCGCATCATCGTCACCCTGGAATACGGTCACCGAAAGACGGTCTTTATCAAGACCCAGATATTCATCACTTGTGAGAAATTCATAACTCCAGCTGAGAGCTTCTTTCTTGAAATAATCCCTCAGCGACCAATTTCCCATCATCTCAAAGAATGTCAGATGAGAAGAATCACCAACAGCTTCTATATCACCGGTTCTGATGCATTTCTGTACATTAACCAGCCGGGGTCCGGCAGGATGATCCTGACCGAGAAGGTAGGGAACCAGGGGGTGCATACCGGCAGTGGTAAAAAGAACTGTCGGATCGTTTTCGGGTATCAGAGATTTACCGGAAATCTCGGCGTGGCCTCTGGCCACGAAAAAATCTATGTACTTACGGCGTAGTTCATTGGCAGTCATTTGCGTATCCTATAGATGAAGTGGCGGGTTGTTCAAGAAGGGCTTGGAGTTAAAACATCTGAACGCCTGAAGTCAATTACACTTAAAATTATAAATCATCGTCATCAGTACGCAGAACTGATAGAAACGCGGACTGGGGCAGTTCGACATTTCCCACCATTTTCATGCGCTTCTTGCCTTCCTTCTGTTTCTCAAGAAGTTTACGCTTCCTGGAAATATCACCACCGTAGCATTTGGCGGTAACGTCCTTTCGAAGAGCACTGATGGTTTCCCTGGCAACGATGGCACCGCCGATGGCCGCCTGAATTGGTATTTTAAACTGCTGCCGGGGAATCTCTTTGCGGAGCTTCCTGCAAACCTGCCTGCCCCTTCTCTGGGCATTCTCCCTGAAGACCAACTGACTCAAGGCATCGACCGGTTCGGCATTCACCAGGATATCCATCTTCACAAGATCGGTAGCCTGAAACTCCGTAACTTCATAATCAAAAGAGGCATAACCCCTGCTGACGGATTTAAGCTTGTCGTAAAAATCAAACAGGACTTCAGCCAGCGGCATGTCATAAACGAGCTCTACACGCTTTTCATCAAGGTAAGTCATGTTTATCTGAATACCGCGCTTGTTCATGCAGAGCGACATCAACGGCCCAAGATAATCTGAAGGGGTAATGATAGTGGCCTTGATATAAGGCTCTTCTGTGGCTTCAATTGTTCCCGGATCGGGATATTGAGACGGATTGTCCAGATAATAGACCTCTCCTTTTCTGGGAATAATTCGGTAGCGGACCGACGGGCTTGTAAGAACGATGTTCAAGCCGAACTCCCTCTCAAGCCTCTCCTGAACAACTTCCAGATGGAGGAGACCGAGAAACCCGCAACGGAATCCGAAGCCTAATGCGGCAGAAGCATCTTTTTCCCAAACAAGAGATGCATCATTAAGTTTAAGCTTATCCAGAGCCGTGTGAAGCTCTTCATACTGGTTGGTATCCACAGGGTAAATAGATGAAAAAACAACGGGTTTAACTTCCCTGAAACCTGAAAGCGGGCTTGATGAAGGATTTGCAGCGTCGGTGACTGTATCCCCAACCCGGATATCACCGATGTTTTTAATTCCTGCAATGAACCAGCCGACATCTCCCGCGGCCAGTGAACCAGTACGTTTCAGGGATAAACGGAATTCCCCTATTTCTTCAATTTTATAATTGGCTTCCGCGGCCATCAGTCGAATTGTCTGACCTTCATTCAAGCTCCCTTCAAATACCCTGACATGAATAATAACTCCCCGATAGGAATCGTAATGAGAATCAAAGATAAGTGCTTTCAGAGGAGCTTCCCGATCACCCTTCGGAGAGGGGATGTATTCCACCAGGGAGTTGAGTAAAGATGCCACACCTTCACCTGTTTTTGCAGATACCGGCACGGCCATATCACCCATTAAACCGAGGTCGTGATCGATCTGATGACGCACCATCTCTAAATCGGCACTGGGTAAATCAATTTTATTTATAACAGGGAGGATTTCAAGATCATGTTCCAGGGCCATATACATGTTGGAAAGAGTTTGGGCCTCAACGCCTTGTGACGCATCAATCAGCAGTAAGGCTCCTTCACAGGAACTGATGGCACGGCTCACTTCATAGGAAAAATCCACATGCCCCGGGGTGTCTACCAGGTTGAGACGGTATGATTTGCCGTCATCTGCCTCAAAATCTATTGTGACAGCCTGGCTCTTGATTGTAATACCTCGTTCCCGTTCAATATCCATGGAATCGAGCATCTGATCGCGGAACTCACGATCTGATACCAGATTTGCGTGCTGAAGAAAACGGTCGGCGAGAGTGGACTTGCCATGGTCGATATGCGCAATAATACAGAAATTTCGAGTGAGTGATTGATCTGATGCCATGAATATGGATTATATCGGGACGTTCAAGGCGTGTCGATGTACCATGAGCCTGCAGTAGCTGAGATCTTTAGAAAACTGTGTTGATGTCCAGATATGATGCAATTTGAATTGCCGATTCCAGGAATCCTGCTTTACGCCCCTTTAACACAATCTGAATGGCTACCACATCAAACTCCTCATCGTGTATCCACTTACGAAGTGAAAAACTGTCTCCCGGGGTAAATCCGGTTTCATCAGCAATTGATCCGGGTAGTACAGACTCTACACGATAATTCTGATTCAGCCCGCTGCCGCTGATTCTCTCAACGGTGAAACCGAATAGCGGTGTCAGCAAATGTTCCCGGGCATCCCTCGCGAGAGCAGCCTTGAGCGGGATCTCCGGCCTGACACCCAGAGCAGCTATTCCGCTGATAGTCTCCTCTTCCCGTTCCCAGATTATGGAAGTCAGGGTAGCCGGCGACCTGGATAGAAAATATTCCTGTACGGAACGTATGCTGTGAAAACTAAAGCCGTCTATCGACTTGATATTATCTCCCGGACGGAGTCCCGCGTCAGCTGCTGGAGACCCCGGGACGATGTATGTTACTTCTATGCGCCCGGCAGCGTCCCAGGCTGAAAGACCAAGCCATGACAGATCAACCTGTCCACCGTCAAAAAGCGAGGGAGTAAGCTGTTTGACATATGGACCGGGAATGGCAAAATTAATTCCTTCATAGTTCGGTACACCGGCGAAAATCACTCCGATAACCTCACCTGCTTCATTGAGAAGAGGGCCGCCGCTGTTCCCGGGGTTGATTGGTACATCAATCTGCAGGGAGCCGGCCATCGGCTGAATGGAACGGGCGTAGGCGGAAACGGTACCGGAGGTAAGTGTCCTGGTGAGCCCTCCCGGCGATCCGATTGCATTCACCCTGGCCCCGAGAGCAGGAGTATTTTCAGCTGAAAAACTGAAAACGTAGGGAACATCCATTTCTGTTTTTAAAAGTGCAAGGTCAAGATTTCTATCCCACCCGACAACCTTGGCAGGGAATCTTTCACCGGAATCATCATCAATTTTAACATAGAGCCGTGAATAGCCCTGATAGGTCGGATCGACTTCACTTTCAATAACATGATAATTGGTAAGAAGATATCCTCCGCTATCAATGAAAAAACCCGAGCCGATACCCCTGTCGGGAATACCGACATTACCGACCAGCCTGATGCCCCTGTTAACCCATACTGTTACAGTTCCATCAATAAGGGGTCCCATTCCGGGAGATTCAGGAGGCTTTTCGCCACGAAGTTCAGCTGCAACTGAACGATGACCTGATTCCTTCAGGCGTAAGGCAATCTCTGACCGAAGATCAGGATCAATATCATCGATATTCAACTCAGACTGTATAAGAGCAGCGGCCGCGCCGTTTGTTCCTTCATCAAGATATTCATTTACACCTTCCAGAAACAGTTCTGTCTCACTTACGCCTCGAGTAAAATCCTCTTCGCCGAGTATCTTGAAAGAACGCAGATAAACCAGCGATTTACGCCAGTCCTTGTCGCTGCGGGCGGCATCCCACTCGGCTTTTAAACCTTCGAGGGCCTGATTGTAACGCTCATGAGATATATCACCTTCTCTTTCCCGACTGATTATCAGTGGGAGAGAGCGAAGATTGTCGCCGGTGTCCAGAAGATGATCAATACGGTCAAGTGAATAATCTCCTAATGATTCCAAATCATCAATATCTGAGCCGGTACTGCAGGCGGTAATAGTGATTACCGCGAATATCAGAAAGAATAATTTAATTTGATTCATATCAACTTCCATTACTGTTCCCAGGGTGCCCAGTCGGCTGCATCCCAGGGAAGAAGATCCTCTCTACGCGCTTGGGTTATCATAAGTTCTTTTGACTGCACATTTCCATTCGGCAGAATAAAACGACGTACATCAACCCAGCTGTCGCTGTCCAAGTCCCAGATTTGAGTTTCCAGATATCGCTGCAGTGCCCAGTCTCTCAAGTACGCGGGAGTACCTGTCATTCCGGGATCCCATGCCAGACCAACCAGCTCTCCATTCTCATATCGCTCATAGAGTTCCCATAGGTACTGCTGAGGGTTATCCGGGTCCATCCGGAATGATCGGCGGCCTGCGGCAGGCACAGCGCCGTCATAAATTATTTCCCGGGTCCAAAGAGCTATCCCGGCAGAATATTGCTTTTCCACAGCCCTCAAGGGGTATCCTGAAGAAAGATATGTTACGGATTCTCCATAACCGTTACTTTCAGTATTATCAACACGCACATTTACTACACGAGTTCCGTACCATAAATTATCTTCATTCCAATCAGGATCCAGCGGCATGATTGGCTCAGCCCAGAAGCCGTCAGGATTCTCAGTCTCCCATGAATAGCCTCCGGGATGCAGGGACAAATCAACGCGCACATTATCAGAATTGCGTGTTATGGATAATAAAGAGGGATAATGCGCTTGTTCATAAAGCAATTCGAGACTGCCTTCATCGATTATAACATGCCAGGGCCTGGAATCTTCATAAACAATCTCCCATTCATACTGTCCATCCTGATCAGAATCAATTTTTCTATCTTTCGGCTTGCCGTTTACAAACCATAATATTTCTTCCGGATATCCGTCGTAATCAGAATCGGCTGTTAATCTTCCAGTGTAAGAATCAAGATTCCGATCAACTAAATCTTTTCCTGATACATCCCCTGCCCCCGCTTCAGCTATGCGTATCCGGCGAAGTAAGGCTAAATCCCCCATAATCTCCGGCAGAAAAACCATATCGGGTTCACCGGAGCCTGTTATTAATTCAAGGCTGCTCTTTAAATTGATGCTCAGCAATTCTTCAAGATTACCGGTATCCGGAACACTGATGTACCCTGAGAGCAGCCAGGGACGAAGTGCATTCTCCAAACCCATACCCCAGTGCCTGAATGCGGCATCAAGAGTTATAATTGAGTTCGTATTTCCGGCAGCCACAGCAATGGCGCGAAAAGCCGTCTCGGCACTGCCCCTGAAAGACGGTCCGAGAGCTCCAAGATCGGTACCGGGAATGGACAGGGATTCACCGATTACCGCAAGGTCCCCGGCCTGATCAACCAAACCAAGGTACAAAGCTGCCCTTGCAGCGGCATATACAAGCAGTGGATCATCACGGTGCCCACGCGGCCATTTACGGTATCGATCCAGCATCCTTCGATAATCTTTCAGCCGGAGAGCCATGGAAGACCAGAGAACCGCTCTATCCTCAAAACGGGTAATTTCCTGAAAGAAATCAATCGCTCCGGCATCAAGTGATTCTGTGAGAAGAGTATATGCCTGCCGTATTGAAGATTCCCCGATCGAATTGGAATCAGTTTTATATCCGCTAATCAGAAGTTTTGCCTTAAGATAAAGAGCATCCCTTCCCGGAATTTGATATTCAGCTGCTATTGCAAGCGCCGATGCAGCCTCTTTCAATTCTGAATCACTAAGAGACTCTGAAGACAGAAGCTGATCCGCACGTACAAGCCACACACGGGCAATCACAGAATCCGGATTTCCACCATCTTGAGAAAAAACTGTTCCTGATACAACAAATATGATGAGTATGAGTAAACCGGATTTTATCAGAGATAAAGAGATTCTCACTGCTCAAATACCTGTTCTTCTGCCGTGCTGTTCTTTTTCAAATCCTTGGAATCAGCTCTGGAATCAGCGCTGAAATCGTTCATTTCAACGTCACTATCCTTCTTATGAGCAGGTTCCATACCCCATAATTCACGTATTTCAGCATCATCAAGGGTTTCCATTTCCAAAAGGGCCATGGTGAGAGATTCAAGTTTTTTTTGTTCTTTTTCAAGTATTTCACGAGCCGATTCAAGGGCATTTTTCAAGATGTCCCGAATCTCAGTATCGATGAGACGGGCGGTATCATCAGAATAGTCCGCATGCTGCGCAATTTCTTTTCCTATAAAAATCGGTTCATCAGCTCCGCCAAAAGCAACAGGTCCCAATTTACTCATGCCCCATTCGCATACCATTTTACGGGCAAGATCCGTTGCCTGTCTGATATCATTCTGAGCTCCGGTGGTAGTTTCTTTATATACAAGTTCCTCTGCAGCATAGCCGCCATAAAGAATTACAAGATGTGCTTGAATCCAGCCTATCCCCCGGCTGTATTGATCTTTATCCGGCAGGCTGAACGTAACACCCAGGGCCCTGCCTCTGGGGATAATGGTAACCTTATGAATCGGATCGGCTTTTTCCTGTTCGTAGTGCAGAAGTGCATGACCGGCTTCATGATAGGCCGTCATTTTCTTGTCTTCTTCACTCATAACCATACTGCGGCGGGCCACACCCATGAGAATCTTGTCGCGGGCTTCCTCAAAATCTGCCATTTTCACCCGTTCCCGGCCCTGCCGTCCGGCAAATAGAGCTGCTTCATTCACAACATTGGCGATATCAGCACCGGAAGAACCGGAGGTGGCTCTGGCAATCACTGAAAGTTTGACATCCTTATCCATTGTGATTTTCCGGGCATGAAGATTAAGGATGGCTTCTCTTTCCCTGACATCAGGCATTGCAACAACAACCTGTCTGTCGAATCTTCCGGGACGCAGTAATGCTGAATCCAGTACATCCGGCCGGTTGGTAGCAGCAATAATAATTACGCCTTTATCCGTGTCAAACCCATCCATTTCCACAAGAAGCTGGTTCAATGTCTGTTCACGTTCATCATGTCCGCCGCCATAACCGGCACCCCTGGTACGGCCTACAGCATCTATTTCATCGATAAATAGAATACAGGGTGCGTTCTTTCGGCCCTGATCGAACAAATCTCTTACACGGCTGGCACCGACACCAACAAACATCTCAACAAAATCAGATCCTGACATATGAAAAAAAGGTACATCAGCTTCACCTGCAACTGCTTTGGCCAACAGGGTTTTACCAGTACCGGGCTGCCCCACAAGAAGCACACCTTTGGGTAACTTCGCACCCAGTCGGGTGAATTTTTCAGGGCTCTTCAGAAAAGAGACAACTTCCTGAAGTTCATATTTGGCTTCTTTCTGACCTGCAACGTCCCCAAAAGTCGTATTCGTTCCTGATGAGTCATATCTTTTAGCCTTACTTTTACCGAAGGACATGGCGCCTTTACCGCCGCCCTGCATGTTGCGGTACATCCAGAAAACCAATCCAAATAGAAGAATAATCGGCAGAAGCTGCAACAGTATCGACCCGAAAGAGATTCCCTTGGAATCACCT
>JAUUYD010000129.1 GCA_030590585.1 Spirochaeta sp. | reverse complement strand
TAGATTAACTCACCGCCGACAGGTAAAAGGTCAATAAAATCCAGAAACGCCGCTTTGATGGATACGTAATCCGGAAAATAATCCTGATGATCAGGCTCAACACTGGTAAGGACTATTCTCCGGGGATGATAATGAAGAAAATGCCGGCGGTACTCGCAAGTTTCCGCCACCAGAAATCGATTTCCCCCATTCCAGGTTGAACGGTCGCCAAAGCCGGCAACAGCACTGCCCACCACTACAGTCACCGAAGATTCAAAGGCTTTGAGGATGGTACCTGCCATAGCTGTGGTCGTAGTTTTTCCATGAACACCTGCAATTGAAGACGAATCATAAACTGCAGAAAGATCACCCAGGGCCTCAGGGTATGTAAGAGTCGGCAAACCTCGATCATAAGCTTCGGCAATAACCGGATTTGATCCATCATATGCTGCAGAATGAACGACATATGCCGTATCGGCTCCCAGAGCTTCGCGTGAAAAACCGACAACATCCACCCCGATATCCTCAAGGATTTTATCGGTATAAAACAGCTCATCAACATCCGATCCGGCAACAACAGCACCTGCGGAGACAAGCAGTTCAGCCAGTGCACACATCCCGGTCCCTTTAGCACCGACCAGATGTATGGATATACCTTCAAGTTTTTCAGGCAGCGACATTTACAGAATATATCCTGTTGAATACAAACCGGGCAAGCATAAGGTGATTAATGACTTACAACACGGTCCTTACCGTTGTCTTTTGCCAGATAAAGCCTTTTATCAGCTATTTCAACCAATTTCATCGCGTCATCAGATTCAGTACTGTCCGCAACACCACAGCTCGATGTAACAATAAGATCCCTTAAACCCATATCGAGTTCACGGAAATGGCCCAGAAGATGCTCAGCAATCTTCCCGGCTTCCTCAGCCGATTTTCCCGGAAGAATCACAAGAAACTCCTCACCTCCATATCGTCCTACCTCCGCATCAACACCCAGGATTCGGGACATAAGATCCGAGGCCGCCAAAAGAACATCGTCTCCGGCCTGATGTCCGAATTTATCATTCACCATCTTAAAATCATCAAGGTCGAAAAGAAGAACGGATACAGTTCGGTCTTCGGCATTTTTCATTTCATGAATCAGCATCTCGTGAATGGAACCATGATTCCAGAGTTTTGTCAGGCTGTCCCTTTTTGAAAGTTCTTCCATCTGCCGACTCTTGTCTTCCAGCTCTTTTAAAAGTACCAGATGCCGTACAACTCCTTTAACCCGAACCATGAAATCCCTGGCATCAAAGGGTTTGGAGATATAGTCATCTGCTCCAAGGGCCATGGCATGTGCCATTGATAAACGGTTTGAAACAGCTGAAACAACAATCACCCCGGATTGATGTTCCTTGGCATTAATCGCCAACAGTACCTCATCACCGGACATCTCCGGCATTACCAAATCAATGATGTACAAATCAAAATTCTCTGCTGCAACCAACTCAATGGGAGAATTAAAATACTGCACATGCTCCACACCGTAATATTGAAAAATACTCCGTATGACGTGAAGGCTCATATTACTGTCGTCAAGTACGGCTATTTTGAGAGTTTTCAACTCCTCAAGAAACTCCCCTCCCCGATTTATCACTTTAAAATAAAGCTTCAATCTTTCCGGGATCAGGTCACTTTTCTGCAGATAATCCATAACACCCAGGGCAAAAAAATGTTCCCTGTTCGCGATGGAATCATCTGCTGTAATGACGATAACCGGCATATCACGATTTTTAGTTTCGGAAAGATCCTTTAGAAAGGTCTCCGCGCGGCCGTCTTCAAGTATATGGGCAGTAATCAGCAGATCGATTTTCCACTCTGATAATACCGCTAAACCCGCTTCAATACTTTTTTCATTGCGATATTGATAACCGGATTCTTTCGCCACCCTGCCGATAACACGGCTGAAGAACTGACTCATTTCCAGATGCAGGATATTCATGAATCCTCCCGACCTTTTAAGATTATGCCCTCACGCTCTATAACGCAAATAATACAATTTTCTGAATGACCTCTGGTGATTGATGTTACATGCTTCCAGCTAAACTGAAGGCTGCAGTTCCAGCAGATTCTCCAGGGCTGCAGCAAAACCATCCGGTCCTGCCGAGGGTATAGCTGTCAGGGCTCTCTTCCAGACTTTCGCCCCATTCTTACCCGCAAACAGATTCATAAACGGCTGAATCAGCACCCCCCGGGAGGCACCCTCCTCCGCCCGGTGAACAAGATAAGGAACCGCGGTATCGAGAACATCCCGTCGTGTTGGAAGCGGATCAGCCGAACCGAACCAGAGGCGGTCCGCCTGGCTGAGCATCCAGGGGTTGTCCAGGGCAGCACGCCCCAGCATCACCGCATCGGTATGTTCCAGAGCCGTATCGATCTGCTGTGGTGTTCTATAACCACCGTTGATTTCAATAAATAATTCGGGAAAATCTTTTTTTATCCGATACACGTCCTCAGGCCGTAACGGCGGTACATTCCTATTGCCCCGGGGACTCAAACCCTCCAGTATTGCAATTCTGGCATGAACGATAAACTTGCGGCAGCCGGCAGCTGAAACAGTCTCAATAAAATGATGCAGGTGGGAGTAATCCTCCAGGGTTATACCTTTTTTCTTTGAGCGTATTCCAATACGGTTTTTCACCGTTACCGGTAGATTAGTCGCTCCGGCCATGGCTTCCACCAGAAGGGCCACATGATCCGGCCGTGCCATCGGGGCGGCCCCGAAATCATGCATCTGAACCTTGTCACTGGGGCAGCCGCAATTCAAATTAATCTCATCGTAACCGTAATCCTCAGCAATCCGGCAGGATTCGGCCAGTGCATCAGGCTCATCCCAGCCCAGCTGAAGTACCAGGGGTTTCTCCAAAGGATCAAAAGCCAGCAGTTTGTCCCGTTTCCCCCGGATTACCGCCGGTGCGGTAATCATCTCAGTGTAAAAAAGGGTTTTCTTTGTTATCAGCCGCATAACCCATCGCCAGTCCCTGTCGGTTTTATCAACCATCGGCGCCAGGCTTATAGGCTGCCTGGAATGTGGTCTGTCAATTAAAGGTATTAAACCTGGAGACTGGTTTTCGGACATCGGGACATAATGCCCTAAGGACAGGGTTTGTTCCAGCCGGAAAGAGACTTGTGCTGAGTGTCTCTTAAAACATTACAATTCATCCCATGTTAAAGCAGAATAATTTTGGAATCCTAATCACGTTATTCATAATCTCCATATTGGTTTCCTGCAGTCGTCAGTTCAGTAACGACCAGGAATCAACAGCCGTCAGGTCAGCTGTACAGAACGAAACACCCCCACCCCATCCGATGAGCATCGAGAGCCTTAGAACACGTGAATTCACGGCCGGAAACTTTACACTTTTGAACATCGTTGATGCCCGGGAGGGTCTGGAAGCCTGGGATTTTTCCTACGAATCCGAAGGATACACGAATTACGGACTCATCGAGAAACCTGCCGGTGATGCACCAGCCGGCGGTTGGCCGGTCATCGTACTGGCACACGGTTACAATCCGCCGGTAAGTTATTCAACCCTCGACAATTACCGTCTCGTAACCCGGTACTACGCCGCTGCCGGCTTTATCGTCGTTAAACCTGATTACCGGGGACACGGCCGATCCGAAGGCCGGGAAGGCAGTCCCGCCCGAACCATCGATTATTCAATCGATGTCCTGAACCTCATCGCAGACCTGGATAACATACCCGATGCCGATACGAAAAATGTGTTCCTGTACGGTCATTCAATGGGTGGAGAAATAGGTCTCAGGATTCTTACGGTGAATGATTCCCTGCGGGGTGCTTCCCTTTGGGCGGCGGTAAGCGAAAACTTCCCGGAAAATACCTTATATTTCATCAGGCGGCGGAGTGAGATGGAAGCCGCCCGACTCCAGGCCCTCATCGATACAGAGTTTTCACAAGGAGATTATGCATCACTGACACCGAACAACTATCTCGATTCAATCAACGTTCCCATCCTGGTTCATCACGGCAGCGATGATGAGTCGGTACCATTCGAATGGAGCATTTCGTTCCGTAAAAAACTCGATGATGCCGGCGTCGACTATACCTTTTATGAATACCCAGGGGAAAACCACAACATCTCGAAGAGTTTCTACAAGGTAATGGACAGGGATATTGAGTTTTTCAGGAACCTGATGGAGGGATGACGTGGCAATATTTGCTTCCTCCTTTAATTAATAATATTCTTATATTTCAAAAGCGGAGGATCTTTTCATATGATAATCGAACCGAAAATACGAAGTAATGTCTGTTTTACCGCCCATCCGGTGGGTTGTGAAAAACAGGTTCAGCAGCAGATAAATTACGTACGTGCTCAAAAGCAGATTACAAGTCCGAAGAATGTTCTGGTGATAGGTTCCTCCAACGGATACGGCCTGGCCTCCCGAATCGTCTCGGCATTTGCCGGTGGGGCCGATACAATCGGCGTTGCTTATGAGAGGCCGGGCAGCGGAAACAAACCCGGCAGTGCCGGGTGGTACAACAACATCGCCTTTGAGAAGAAGGCCCGGGAGAACAATCTGAGTGCCTATAGCATAAACGGCGATGCAATCACCGATGAAATCAAAGCTGAAGTAATTGATCTGATAAAGCAGCACCTGGGAATGATAGATCTGGTAATCTACAGCATTGCCGCTCCCCGTCGGATCGATCCTGTAAGCGGTGAAATCCATTCTTCTGTTATCAAGCCCATAGGTGAATCCTATACAGCAAGAACTGTTGATTTCCTCTCCGGCCGTTTGCAGGATATGACCACCGAACCGGCCCTGAATAAAGAAATTGAAGATACGGTCAAAGTGATGGGAGGTGAAGATTGGGGACTGTGGATTGATGCCCTGGATAACGCGGGAGTTCTGGCTGACGGAATTACAACAGTGGCCTTTTCGTATATCGGACCGGACTTGACCGCGCCAATTTATCGTCAGGGCACCATCGGACGGGCCAAGGAGCATATTGAAGCCACAGCCGCAACCCTGCAGAAACGGCTGTCTTCGAAAAACGGCCAGGCGCTGATTTCGATCAACAAGGCATTGGTAACCCGGTCCAGCGCGGTAATCCCCGCCGTTCCATTGTATATTTCTCTCCTTTATCGGGTAATGAAAGATAAAAAACTCCACGAGGGCTGCATACAGCAGATGTTCCGGATGTTTAACGATCGACTCTATTCAGGAAAGGCTCTGGAGCTTGATGAAAAGGGACGGATTCGTCTTGATGACTATGAGATGCGCCCGGATGTTCAGAAGGAAGTGGCCGATCTCTGGGATAAGGTGAGTGAGGACAACCTTGAATCAATCACCGACATCAAGGGATTCCGGGAAGAATTCCTGAGGCACCATGGTTTCGGGATGCCGGGTGTGAACTATTCGGCTGATGTAGAGCTGTAACAGACCAGCGGCAAAATTCACCAGCATTATGTTAATGGTTATAGCTGAAGCCCTTAGTATGATCAGCTGGAAAGTCCATATGCAAATAGAGCCGTTATGTCCCGGATTACAGCTGCTGATCTATCAGAATTGGTTAAACCGACAGCTTGTTTTTTTCATCGATTTCTTACCCCTGCGGTTCAGACTTCAGCCGGTGTTTCCTTTCCATAATGAATTCCACTGCAGTCAAAGCGAGCCAAATCAGTCCGCAGAAAAGGGGAAACCAGTCCCCGAAACGGGTGTAGATGGTCCACTCGGGTTCAATGGCTAATTTGTGCTCCGCCACCATCCAGCCGGGCTCATAGAAGGGAGGCCAGCCTTCGGCGATACGTCCTTCGGTATCCACTGAGATAGTCCAGCCGGAGCAGGTGGCCCTTACCATGGGCCGGCGGTTCTCCACAGCCCTAAAGAGGGCATGCGCCCCGTGCTGATAACCCTCGAGGGGGGTGTTGGCCCAGTAATCATTACTCATGTTAACAAAAACTTCAGATCCGGCCAGAACAAAGCGCCGGAGGTGATCGGGAAAAACATCTTCAAAACAAAGTGGGGTGGAGAATCTGAATTTCGGTGCTTCAAGAACAATGCGCTCGGTTCCCGGGGTCCATTGTGTGGTGCTGAAGTTGTGCAGCAGTTCGGCAACCCAGGGAAATTCTTCCCGGTAGGGGAAATTCTCGGTAAAGGGAACCAGGCGTATTTTGTAATAGTAAGAGCGTTCAAAATCATCTTTACGATCCGGGGGCAGGTAAACTGCCGAGTTCTGAATTCGTTTAATCTCTTTGGGATCTTCGGGATCGTCTGAGGGCGGCGCCGGCTCATAAAAATGATCCTGATTGCCGGTTACAAGAGGAATTCCCATTTCCGCCTGCCAGTCCAGGAAGCTTCGCACCAGCTTGCCCCGGCGCCATTTACTGCGTTTCTCGTCCAGCCAGTAACGGATATCAGGGACAAAACCACTCTCAGGCCATGCCACCAGATCGAAGGGGCCTTCACGGGCAATGGCTTCTTCGGTTAGCCGGGACAGCTCATCGAAACTGAGCTGATAATCGTGTTTACGGGGATCGGTATTCTGCTGGTTTATAAGTATCCTGACGGTTTTCACCTCATCAGGGCCCATGCGGTCCATTCGGCTATCCCTCAGCTTGATAACAACGGCACCGGCTGCGGCTATTGCGAGTACGCCGGCAATCGATGCGAAAAGAGGGATCAGGCTGCGCCAGAGGTCAGCAGGAACCCGTCCTTTCCTATTCTTTATGTTCATAAGCTTCTCAAGGCTCAGCGCCAGAACCGCTCCTGTCAGATGTGGCAGAAAGGAAACGATCCATACGCCTCCCAGAGCCGCGCCCTGCAGAAGAGCG
>JAUUYD010000483.1 GCA_030590585.1 Spirochaeta sp. | reverse complement strand
CCGTAAATCGTTGCAGTCCGCAGTCCCTTCATTTTCTTACCGTAATCGGTAATATCCCGGGAAACCTGCTGACAGAGCTCTCTTGTGGGAGCCAGAATAAGAGCTTGAGTTTTCGCCCTGGAAATATCAATTTTCTGGAGTATCGGCAGCCCGAATGCCGCCGTTTTGCCTGTGCCTGTCTGGGCCAGACCCGTCACATCCCTGTCCTCATTTAATAGAAAGGGAATCATTTCAGCCTGAATAGGAGTCGGTGTTTCAAACCCACGCGCGGTGACAGCTTCAAGCAGAGCCGGAATCAGACCCAGTTCATCAAAAGTCATTTAAAATTGTCCTCACTTTGAGATTCCTGACTGGCGGTTGATTGGTAATGCGGGAATCCCTATCGATGGGGGGAACATAAGGTAATAAGCGGATAAAGTCAATCAGGATGGTATTTTATTTGACCTCTGACGCCGTAACAGGAAACTCTTGACATTTACGGTTTTACTATATATTCTAGTTATATATCAAACTGATATAGAGGTAGTTATGCCACGTAAGAACAAGACCCGATTTGCACTGCTTGGAATGCTCCGCTACAAACCCATGAGCGGCTATGACATGAAACAAATGAGCGATCACAGCATCAGCCATTTCTGGAATGAGAACTACGGGAATATTTATCCGGTACTGAAAAAGATGGAATCCGAAGGTCTGGTTTCCATGAACCGGGAAGAACAGGAGAACGCCCCTGCCCGTAAGGTTTACACCATAACAGAAGCAGGCCAGGTGGAATTTTCAAACTGGATGGCCGGCCCGCCTGAACCCGGAATACTTCGAGATGAACTTCTTCTCCAGATTTTTTTCGGTCAATGGACAAGTCCGGATCAAATTAAAGATAAGATTAAAGCTGAAGAGAAGCGCTGTGAAGACATAATCACAGAACTGAAAGGTATCAGGGATCATCTGGATTCCGGCATCAGCATCAGCGAAGCACCAGAGGATTTTAGGCCTGTACTGAAGGAAGGAACACCTTACTGGAAACACACAGTGGATTTCGGCCTGCACTATTACTCAGGAATCAAAGACTGGTGCACGCAAACCATCAACACGTTTGAAAAAGACCATAAGGAGACAGAAGAATGAGAATAACAGTCCTGGGCGGCAGCCCAAAAGGTGAAAAAAGTGTCACCATGCAGTATATCAAGTACCTGCAGCTGCATTATTCTGAAGTGGAATTCGATGTAAAACAGCCGGCATTTCGAATCCGCCGTCTGGAACAGAGCCCCGAAGTATTTGACGAAATTATTGAGGCAGTTCGCCAGTCTGATGCTGTACTCTGGGCCTTCCCGCTTTATACTCACTCGGTCTGCAGTCAATACCTCAGGTTCATCGAACTGATTAATGAGAGAAAGGCCGGTGCGGCCTTTGCCGGAAAACCTGCCGCGGCTCTTTCCACCTCAATTCATTTCTTTGATCACACCGCCCATGGCTTCATCAGAGCCGTCAGTGAAGATCTGGGGATGTCATTTATCAGCAGTCACTCGGCCAAAATGGATGATCTCATAAAGAAAGAAGGTCAGACTGCTCTCAAAGGTTTTTTTGAAATCTTTATCGATGCCGTCGAGAATGGATTTCCCGCAACTCATCTGTATCCTCGCCTACTTCCCCGTCTGATAGAAAGTAAAAATAATTCAGCCGCAGATCCGGCAGCAATTGAACCGGTCATGACGGGTAAAAAGATCTGCATTGTCACAGATTCCACAGACGGCACTCTGGGCGCAATGATTGAGCATTTCTGCTCTGTATTCAGGGACAAAATTGAGATTGTTGACCTCAGGACGATTAAAATAGCTGGTGGCTGTATGGGCTGCCTGCACTGCGGAGCGAAAAATATCTGCCGTTACGGGAATACCGATGAGGTAATGCAGACTTATATCGAAAAAGTTTATCCTGCAGATGTTTACGTTATCGCCGCCACAATTACTGGCCGTTGGTATTCATCTCTGATGAAAGCCTTCATCGACAGGGGATTCTTTAATACCCATCAGCCGTTTATGGGAGGAAAACAGGCGGCAATACTCCTTGATGGAGATATCTCTTCAAATCCCGCATTGATGGAAGGACTCACCGGATATGTGGAATGGCAGGGAGGCAGTTTGAACGGTTTTGCTTCCTCAACAGGACCCGATACAGCTGTAAAGGCTCTGGCCCGGCAAGTTATTCTGGCATTGAAGAAAGACTATCATCGACCGATCAGCTTCCTGGGTGTCGGTGCAATCAAGATATTCAGAGATGATATCTATACACAGCTTGGTATAATGTTTCCGGCAGATTTCAAGTACTACAAGAAACATGGGATTTTCAAAACCCTGCCCCACAAACAGCCCTTAAAGCTACTGATGTACAGATTTATGAAAATGGTTACGGCATTCCCACCGATAAGACGATGGATAAAGGCAAATATGAGGGATTTCCTGCTGATGCCCTATAGAGCTGTTATTAAAGACTCCGGTTGAATCGCCTTTAAAACAATTGAAAAAGGGGGCCATTCATTACTGATGGCCCCCGCAAAGATATTACCTTACGATATCACTCTCCAGTTATCGCCTTTTCTTCAATAATTGTTTCTTGATTCTTATATTCGCGACCCCATCCAGTGAGGATAGCTATAAGCATAACCACGAATAGACCCATTCCATGAAAGAAAAACGGCATCGCCTGTATGATATTGAAATCACTCGCAACAATCCCGGTACTCATAGCAATACCCAGGGTAAGCATAACACCGGGATTATAAGGAACAAACATTATCGTT
>JAUUYD010000113.1 GCA_030590585.1 Spirochaeta sp. | reverse complement strand
GGATATGTCTCCCGTTCTTTCCGATAATAACAACAAGTTCTCCTTCATAATCCGTTCGAGCTTCATCTGACCATGAATAGTCCCGGATAACTGCCGGTAAAGCTATCGGACTACCCGGGCCAATCAGGACATTTGGAGTCTTATTGAATAGAACGGGTTCCAAAGGCACAGTACCATCGATTCCTCGAACTTTAACTGATTCACTCTCATCAATATGATCGCGATAATTTAACCCGACGGCGATAATTTTGGACGGATTGATATGGTATAAATCATTCGACCCGATTATTGGTAGTCTGACGGACATGTATTCTCCTGATTGAATTATATTACAAGAATTATGCTTCGTTGTGTTGCTTTCTGTTTTATTACTGAAGTAAAAGATTGAATGAATATGCCAAATCTGTTTCGGTATACTGCATTATATCAGTTAATGAAGACCCAGCAGAACGCCGATTTGAAGATTAGGGGTGATTTATTCCATGAAAAGAATATTACTTGTTATAATTATTGTTTTGTCTTCGGTATATCTGTGGGCTGGTGGTCAGAAAGATCCTGAATCCTCTTCTGATTCAGGAATCGAAGATTCAAATGCAGGAGAAGATCCGGCAAGCCTTCTTGATATGGCGGGATCCGGAGATGCTGACGGTATTGAACATCTGCTGAAAGTTGATATTGATCTGAATGAAACTGATTCTTCGGGGAAAACAGCTCTCCATGTCGCGGCTGAATCGGGTAATGCGGAAATTGTTTCCATACTCCTGATTCGGGGAGCTGATATTGATGTACAAGATAAGCGTGGACGGACGGCTCTCATACTTGCGGTATATGGGGCTAAGAGTGAAGTTGTAAAGGTTCTGTCTTCAGCTGCTGCTGATATCTCAATACAGGATGATTCCAATAATTCCCCGGCATCTTTGATTTTGGGTGAATCTCCTGATCTCCTGGATAGTTTACTTACTGATGAAAATATTAATCTCCAGGTGATAGACGGTATGCCTCTTCTTCATGCCGCTGCCAGGTCAGGCTTGTACAAACAGCTTGAGATTCTTCTTTCAAACGCTGCCGATATAAATATTCTCGACAAATCCGGCAACACGGCACTGGATGATGCTTTGACGTCGCCTGTTGGTGTTAATCAAATAAAATGTGCCGCTGTACTTATTATAGAAGGTTCTCAGCCGCCGCAGAATGAGGAATGGAAATACATTGTTGAACCATTGAGAAGCGGCAATCTTGAATTCAGATTTGATTATGGACTGACAGCACTGCACATTGCCGCAGAAAAGGGTCATGAAGGTTTTATACGTTATCTGCTTTCCAATGGCGCGGATATTGATTCAAGGGATCAACCCGGGAATACTGCTCTTCACGTCGCCGTTCGCAAGGGGTATAGAACCATTGCAGCCCTGCTCCTTGATAATGGTTCCGACGTCAATGCCAGGGACTATAATGGTAATGCTCCCATACATGAATCTCTAACAGCAAATGATAATTTTGCAATAACAACAATGCTGCTCGACAGAGCTGCAGACCCTAATATAAAGAACAGTTCAGGCAGTACTCCCCTTCATATGACAGTTCTACTGAGAACTGAAGCAAGTGGAGTTAAAATGCTTCTGGATCGGGGTGCTGATATTGACCCAAGGGACAGAGCCGGGAATACACCGCTTCTATTGGCTGTTGATAATACAGACCGGGAACTGTCAGAACTTTTTCTTTCCGAAAATGCTGATATTTTTGCCCGTAATAATATTGGCCTGACTCCTGCGGAAATTGTTCTCAGCTACGGTGCTGATGTAAGCTTATGGTTCTTTACCGGTTCACTTCTGAATAAAACAGATAATGAGGGGCGCAGTGTTCTTCATCTGGCGGTAGCCATAGATGCTGATCCGGAGACTCTCAAAGTTCTTCTGAATGCCGGCTCTTCCCCGAATCTGAGGGATTCCAAAGGCGACACTGCACTTCATTATGCCGTTACACATAGTAATCTGCCACTGGCTGTGACTCTTCTGAAGACTAAAGCTGATCCCTTCCTGGAAAATAATGAGGGTATGACAGCACTCATTCAGGCCTTTGACAAGGGCCCCGAGTTCACACTCGAGTTCTTATCCGGCTATTTGGATCTTGAAGATCGTTGGGGGAACACTCCTTTATTCCATGCTGTTCACTGGGAATATCCGGTTATTGTCGAAGCCATGCTCAGCGCCGGAGCTGATCCCCGTCACAATAATCGTCAGGGAAGTACCGTTCTGCATGAAGCTGTACATACCGGCCTGGTAGAAATCACTTCGATGCTTCTTAAAGCCGGTGCCGATCCGAACGCGGGAAATGATATGGGTCAGACTGCTTTTCATGATGCAGTCAGCTGGGGAGCCTTTGATATACTGCAGCTTCTCTACAGAAGTGGTGCATTGATAAATACCGTTGATAATTCAGGCCAGGCTGCCCTTCATTTGTCAGCATTCTCCGGTGATAACGAAATAACACAGTGGCTGCTCAATTCCGGTGCTTCAGCAGATCTCAGAGATAATAACGGACAGACAGCATTATTCCTTGCAGTCGAATCAAACAGGGTTGAGACATCAAGACTGCTTATCAATAGCGGAGTAAGTCTCCAGATGAGGGATAATAGCGGTGGAACAGTACTTCATACGGCAATCGGCAGAAGTAATACAGCAGTCTCCCAATTTCTGATTAATTCAGGCAGTGATATATTCGCTGTAGACGGAAGGGGCAGCACCCCATTTGATCTCGCGATGGAAGGTGGACCCCTCTTCTTGTCGGATTTGATGAACCGGAATCTTATTAATCGTCAGGATAATATGGGAAATACGCCGCTTCATCTTGCTGTAATATCAGGAGCAGACGAAGAAATAATAACTGTTCTTTTAGAAAAAGGTGCCGATCTAAGAGCCCGTAACGCTATGGGAAAAACACCCTTTGATCTGGCCAGAGATAAGGATGATGAGGTGATGGAGCTGCTGATCAGGTAAGGATATCGTTCATAAATGAGGCTAAAACCCTGAGGGCATTGGCATTATGTCCGCCCTCGGGAATGATGATATCAGCGAACTCCTTTGTAGGTTCAATGAACATGTAATGACCC
Source organism: Spirochaeta sp. (assembly GCA_030590585.1). Next base: position 4,242 of record JAUUYD010000113.1, on the reverse strand, counting down.
GGCCGTACGACTTCAAGATACTGTTTGATAACAGATTCCATTGTACGGCCGCGTTCGGTGACATCTCTCTCCAACCTTCGTATAAAACGAATATCATCGGGTGTATCCACATATATTTTCAAATCCATCATATCCCTGATGGTCTGCTCAAAGAACACCATGATTCCCTCAACCAGAACAACCCTGCTCGGCTTCACCACAGTTATCCCTTCCGAACGCCTGTGATGTACAAAATCATAGGTTGGCATCTCAATTGAGTGCCCCCCCTTCAGCTGCTCCAAATGACTGAGCAATAAGGCTGTATCAAACGCGTCGGGGTGATCGAAATTGAAGTCGGTAATATTGTTATTTGAAATATTTTCCGCGCTTTTATAGTAATTATCCTGAGGTATGAATACGAAGTCTGAAACCTTCTTGGCGATACGTTTGATAATTGTTGTCTTCCCCGACCCTGAACCTCCGGAAATACCTATTACTCGAACATCGTCACTCATTGATTCTCCTCCATATTCATCTCCAGCAGCTTCCTGTCAACATTTTCAAGCTTTTCTTTAAGATTTAGAATGTTTTTTTCCAGACGGCGTTTTTGAGCTTCCAATCTTCCCAGCGTAGGTTCCGGTTCAGAGCGTGACTCCTTGATATGCTGCCGTACCTGGGGAGGTGTTTTCCCTTCCTTGAAGGATTCAACGGCTTCAGAGCGTTCCTTTGTATCTTTAATTGCCGCGACAACTTTCATATTCTCAAAACCAAGTGATTCATCTACATCCAATGCGTAGATCTTCATCATGCTCCGGGCTGAACCCCGGGTCATACCCAAAATCCTCTCGGCATAATCCTCAAAAACAGCATGTTTCTCTCTGCATAAATCCAGGGCTTCGATGAGGAGTTTACCGAACTCCTTCATCAGACTGCCATTCTTTTCCAGATAATCTTCTTTAATACGTCTGGTGAGGGATTGAAAATCCTTATCGTTATCAAAGAGGCTTTTATAGATATCCCTATCTTCCGCGTCTGCGAGAAGGTTGTGGAATAAATCCCAGAAACGATTGGTATGTGCCCTTCTGGTAACTTCCTGAGGAAATCGACTGAAATGAATATGGTGGGCATATTCATGGATTGCGGTGTAAATCAACGAGTTCTCGTCCTGGAAATTTTTGTTGTGAATTAAAATCTCACAGCTCTCGGGCTTGTAGAGTCCATCAACCCTCTTACTTTCTTTTCCGGTGAAAGTAACCGTAAATTCAGGTACATTCCCCTCCAGTGACAACAGTAAATTTTTTATCTGATCCTGATTCATGTATACCTCATATATGTTGAACAATCGTTGAGTGCCTGTTTGCAGGATGTTATATTCTGCTCATGAACAGGTTACTTCCGGATGAAATACTGTCAAGTAAGATTCATTTAAAATTGCTATGGTTAAAACCATCTCTTCGTTATAGAACGCTCTAATCATGTTCAAAAGATATCTTTAAGCCGCCAGCGCCTGCCGACATCAGCATTAATACGCAAGGGGAGTTCCAACAATAATATTTCATCTTGAAACCATCGGACTGCTCCAACCGTTTCACCTTTTATCAGAGCTGCTGTGAGTCTATCAGGTGCATCAATAATTACACGAATGGGTGTTCTATCTGAAAGACTCAGAGTAAGGGCATTAACAGCCTCTAAATCCGAATCGAAAATTTCAAGTCCGACGGAGCTGACACTTCCATGGCGTACTTCCGCCTCTATCGTATCAGGCGGCAGGGGCTTCCAGCTGTAATAATGAGAAAAGCCCCACTCAAGGAGTTTTTGCGCATCAGATGCCCTTTGATTCAGTGCATCCACATAAGCGGATGCCTTTATCCCCATAACAATAGCAACAAAGCGTGTTCCTGAACGCTCCGCAGTTGCAATAAAATGAAAACCGGCTGAGGGAATAGTTCCTGTTTTTAGACCGTCAACACCCTTCATCCGTCCGATGAGTAAGTTTGTATTCCTTTTTACAGATTCATTGGAGATATTATCCGAATTCAGATAAACCATCTGCGGCAGCGCATGGATGCGGTTTAAAACCCCCTGATGATGATTCAGATAATAGAGTGCAAGACGCATCTGATCTTTCACATTCGTCCGGGACAGGGATGACCAGCCGTCGGGATCGGTATAAATGGTGTCATCCATCCCGAGGTCAGCAGCTTCCTGATTCATCCTGTCAATGAAATCCGGCATATTTCCATTTGATATCAGAGCCAGGGTCCAGGCCGCATCGTTGGCTGAAGCTATTGCGGCAGCCCTTTGCAGTGTAAGTAGTGATGCCTCATCACCTCTGGCAAGGCCAAGCAGGGAAGAACCGCTTTTCATCGACAGGGCTTCGCCTCCAGGCGGTACGGCATATAACTTTTGAGATGAGAGATCACCATTTTCAAGATCTGTAAGTGAAAGATGGAGAGTCATGATTTTGGCGAGGGATGCAGGTGAAATGAGAATATCCGTGCCTTTTTCAAGGAGAATCCTGCCGCTGTCGGCATCAGCCAGCATATAGATAGGGGCCTGAATGGTGACAGGAAACACCGATTTATCTGTATCAACAGAATAAAGGAAAAAAGGAGAATAGAGGAAAAGTATTAAGACTGCAAATATCGGATTACTGTCCGCGGGGCTTTTCAGGTTTTCAAACACTCGGCGAGTAATTTCACCATATCATAATGATCTGACATTGAAGCTGTTTCCCTGGCACTGTGCATGGCCCAAAGCGGATTGCCGATATCAACCGTGCTGATGGACATAGACGAAGAAGCAAGAGGTCCCAGTGTATATCCGCAGGACAAATCCGAACGGATAATGAACTTCTGTAAAGTCATGTCAGTTTGATTGGCTGCCTGAATAATTCTCCCTTCGGAAAAAACATCCGTGGCGTAATGTTTAAGCCCATGACTCTTGAGAACAGGCCCGCCTCCCATCATCGGAGCATATGAGGGATCGTGGCGGTCAGAATAATTTGGGTGTACCGCATGAGCCATGTCTGCGCTCACCATGAAGGACTGCCGCCGACTTCTCATCAACTCTTCACGTGAACCGCCGGAGTTAAGAACGATTCGCTCAATGATTTCATCCGGGAATAGCGATAATGCTCCTGTAAGTGTTTTATTTCCCACTTCCTCAGCATCAAACCAGATAGCCATAATACTTGAATCCTGAACATTTTCACTTACAGGAAGGCTCTCCAGTAATGCGTGAGACATGGCAAGATTATCAAGCCTTCCGGATACAATTAATTGTTCCCCGCCGGAACCCAGAAAAGAGGCTTTTTCTGAAGGCACTAGATAGATCTCGGAAGATAGATAATCGGAAACAGATATATCCAAACCATTGCATATTTCTGCAACAAGGGGGTTAAACACCTCATCCTCAATCGATTCACGGCTGTCAAACTCCGGCATCAGAGCCGACATATGTGTTTGGGCATTCAGCTCAACGCCTTTGTTCACGTCCCTGTTCATATGAATGGCCAGAGAAGGAATAATAGCTATAGGATTAGCGCTGCGCCAGTGTTTGAATGAAATGCGCCCGGAATCCATGAAGGCTACCATACCCGCGGCTTCCAGTTCCCTGTCCATCCAGCTGTGATGTATCAGAGAACCATATGCTTCAACCGGCAGACGCCAAACACCCTTTTCCAGAACGGCCCCTTCTGTTTTAACCTTCCACAGAGGACTGTCCAGATGTGCCGCGGTAATTCGAAATCCCGATTCTGCCGGCGGCTGATGTCCCGGGATAAAGGCTATTACCGCCCTTCCATCACGAATAACATAATACCCCTGCCCGCTTTTCAATTCCCAGTGAGCACTCTCATCCAATTGCCTGTAACCTGCTTCTTCGAGGGCAGAAGAAATGACAGCAGCAGCATGAAAAGCCGTTGGAGATGAATCAAGGAAATTCTTTAAGCTTGTATTGTTCATCATTACCTTCGGCGACCGAATATACGAAGAAGGAAAAGAAACATATTGATAAAATCCAGATAGAGTTTTAAAGCCCCGATAATGGACAGCCGGATAAAATCATCCTCAGCTATATTGGCGCCTGCACCATCACTCATCTTCTTAATCATCTGGGTATCATAGGCGGTAAGGGCTGTGAAGAGGATGACTCCAACCGCCGAATAAAGAAAGTTGTATGCCGCACCGCCGATGAACCTGCCCACAATACCGGCTATGATCAGGCCGATCAGGCCCATAAACAGATAGTGTCCCCAGCCTG
>JAUUYD010000276.1 GCA_030590585.1 Spirochaeta sp. | reverse complement strand
CGTGAGCGTTTCTATTGAAGCAGCAAGCAAACAGCCTCTACTCCACAAGGTAAATTATAGTGAAAAACCATCGAGCATAACTTACAAGCTGCAAAGCAGCGACCAGGCCCTGGGGTATCATACCTTTTATCCACCTGACTTGCAGCCCGGTTCCGGCCGTGAGAAGATGAATCCGGAGGCTCTTATGGCGGTAACTCTCACCTGGCTCGGACATGCCAGTTTCAGAATTGAAGGAACTTTGGTTGTTTATATAGATCCGTGGAAAATCAGGAAAGAATCAAGAGACGGTGATATCATTCTGGTGAGCCACTCCCACCAGGATCACTGGTCGGCAGAGGATGTTGAGAAAGTACGGAGTGTCGAATCCCGTCTTATAGCTTCTGCCGATGTAATTGATGCGGCAGGTGAAGGTGAAGTACTGGCCCCCGGCGGTATAATTGAATTCGGCGGCATCAGGATTACAGGAATACCGGCTTATAACCTCCGCAAGCCCTTTCACCCGCGAAAAAAACAATGGCTTGGATTCATCATCGATATCGACGGTTCAAGAATATATTACGCAGGGGATACCGACCGTATCCCCGAGATGGCTGATCTGAATGAAATTGACCTTGCCATGCTGCCTGCAGGCGGCAAGTTCACGATGAACGCCTCAAAGGCCGCCGATGCCGCCGGAGATATTGGAGCGGTTCAATCATTACCGTATCACTGGGGTGTAATTATCGGCCGTGAATCAGATGCGGAACATTTTGCTGATCTTGTGGGAGATACCGCCATTCTGCTTCATCCCGGAGAGACTCTGGTAGTCAATAGTTCCGGAGGAGCGGCGTGAAGTTTTTTCAACTATCATGTAATGATATGAAGCTGAAAATCATATTCCCGATATTCTTGTTTCTCTTACTTCTCCCGGAAACAATTCAGGCTCAGAACGAGGGTCAGGACGGCTTGAGTGCTGTTGAGATTCAGGCACTGCAGAATCAGGTTCTGGAAAATATCAACCTGACGGATGAAATGAGGGATACCGTTATCAGTGTCTATTCCAAGGCTCTTGAAGCTATGGAAAAGACCCGGGAGTACAGGGTACTAAAGGATAATTACGAACGGGAACTTCTACAGACAGATAAGATACGAGCAGATTTTTTAGCTGAATTGGCAATTCCTGTGATATCACCCGAAGTTAAATTCCATGAGTCAATGACAGTTGATCAGGCGGAAGATGTTCTGGCTCGTGAGAGAGCCAGGTACTCGGCAAATCTTGCCGAGCTGCACGATCAGCAGCTCATTGCTGATAACATGACGGAAAGCCGATCGACTATTTCCCAACGGCTTGGGGAATTGGATCTAAGAATCGATCTGTTAAACAGTGAATTCCGAGCACAGGTCAGCAGTGTTGAGATTGATGAAATTAAAAATGCTGTAAAACAGAGGATAATCGCTCAGAGAACCTCTGCCAACAGTGAGCTTGAGATGCTTCGGTCCCGTTTGAACCTTCTAACCAGTAAAAGCCGATATGCACCACTCAGTATTGATCTGGCCCAACGAAGGGTCGATTACAGCCAGGAAATTGTAGATATATACAAGCGGCAAGCTGTCATACTCCAAGCTGAAAAGGCTCATGAATCGTTAGAATATGTAAGTGAATTAAGCACTAAGCTTTCAATGGAGTTCCCGCAACTATCTGAACTCACAGCTGAAACTGAATTGCTGGCACAAAATCTGTGGGGGGATAATAGTCTTATCTCCTTGTCGGAAAAGGCCATTCAAGATCTCTCAGAACTCAGAAATCATCAAAACCAGCTGCGCCGTATTACAGAACTGACCCTGAAAAAGTTTAAGACCTATGGAAATCGCGGCAATATAAACCGTTGGTGGCCGGATATGCCGGAGGGTTTTCCGGAGCATGGGGAGATATCCCGAACCATTGATACATTGGAGAAACTAATTCCTGAAATTGACCATCAACTGATAATTCTGACACAGAAACGAGGCCGTGTGTACGAATTAAACCGGCAGACCCTGATGCTCCTTGATGATGAATATCCCGGGGGAATGACATCGGAATCAGAGCAGGATATTCGAAACTATCTTACAGTCCGGCAAGACCTCCTGGATGAACTGATTCAAAGGGGCGGCATATACGCAAATCAGCTGGTTGAATATCAGGAGTTGATAAAGAATTTCCTGATACAGGTAAAAGATGTTGAGTATTTTCTCTATTCACATGTTCTATGGTCCCGCAGTGTTCCAAAACCAGTTATACCGCGATTCCGGGATATTATGGCCGCTGCAAACTGGCTATTTTCCCTTGAACGATGGAAGGAAATCAGCGTATCAGATAAAGACTTCAAGCCGGGAATCTTTATTGTTATCCTGATCTTATTTCTGATTATCGCTTTTTGGAAATCCCTGTATAGACGGCTTGTACATATGACCGGGATAATCAGCGATACTGAAAAGGACAAGTTTTCATTCACAATCCGGTCACTGGTATTAACCTTACTCCTGGCTCTTCCTGTCCCCCTTGGGCTGGCAATACTCGGGAAAATTACCGGAATCCTGGGGAATTCAATCTTCTGGTATGCGGCCTCGGATGCTTTCAAGATTATGGCTCTTGTATCGACTCTTCTGGAACTTACAAGATTGATATTTATCAATAAGGGACTTGCAGAGGTTTATTTTCACTGGCCGTACCGTGTAACCCGGGCATTATCCAGGGGACTGCTTCTTGCAGAATCCATAAGTCTCCCATTTCTATACATGGCATTACTCTTTGCATTTGCAGGCGGCCGGCTCGATAGTCAGCCCTTATACCAGATATTCAATAATTCTCTGGGACGCATAGCTTTTATCATCGCGCTCCTAACCCTTGGATTGATTGTTCTTGCCATAATCAGACCTGAAAAGAGCGAGAAGCTGGCATCTGACTATACACGTGTATCCTGGCCGCGAAGATTTTCCGCGTACGCGTTCCCGACTGCATTTCTGAGTGCATACCCTCTTATTTTCGCTGCTACGGTAATACCTTCGATTCTATCCATGATGGGTTATTACCTGACAGGATTGCTCCTTGCTTACCAGATGCTTCGAACTCTTATGCTCCTTCTTGTCGTGCTGCTTGTAAGCGGGATTGCCCAAAGGGCCCGGCAGCTTGGAGCGAATGATGCAGGTGATAAAAAAATACCTGACGATGTTTCTACATCATATAAACAAACTCAAGGGATGTACAAGTTCCTCATGGTATCCGCCATCACAATCGGAGTCGTTTTAATCTGGTCCGATGCCGTTCCGATGCTGCAGTTCTTAAAAAGAGTTCAGGTTCTTCCCAGAATTCAGATGATAGAAGAAGCTGCTGATTTTACCGTTGATTTGGACAGCGTTCCTGAAACGAAGCCTGAAAGTCAGAGTCCTTCTCCGGAAGCCAATCCTGAGTCAGTTGTCGATACGCTAAGTCCTGGATCGACTGATAAGGTCCAAACGGATAAAAGTGCAGAGAAGCCAGCTCTGACACTTTGGATGATTATCGAGGCATTGATGGCAGCCGGAATTGCTATTGCCCTTACCAGGGGGCTGCCGGGAATTATTGATCTGGTACTTAAACGCCGGAGTTCTCTGGATCATGGGGCGAGGTTTGCAATCGTAACGTTGCTGAAATACAGTCTTGCAATAATCGGTACAATAGTTGTCTTTAATCTTCTGGGGCTGAAATGGTCTCAGATTCAGTGGCTTGCCGCGGCATTGACATTCGGCCTCGGTTTTGGCCTGCAGGAGATTGTGGCGAATTTTGTTTCCGGTCTGATACTGCTTATCGAACGTCCAATCCGGGTTGATGATGTTGTAACCATCGGAGAACTGATGGGGAAAGTATCCAGGATTCAAATACGGGCGACAACAATCACACTGTGGGACCGCAGCGAGATGGTTGTTCCAAACAAGGAATTTATTACAAAAAAACTGGTAAATTGGACTCTCTCCGATTCCAAACGCCGAATTGATATTCCCCTCAGGGTTGCCTATGGAACCGACCTTGAGCAGGTAAAAAAAATACTTGTAGATTGTGCCGTGCAGAATTCCCTGGTTCTGGAAGATCCTCAGCCTCATGCCATCATTATCGATTTTGCCAAAGATGCCATCAATTTCGAGCTTCGATTTGTTGTTGATTTCGGAAACGGAATACAGGTTCGGGATGAAGTGCAGATGGCAATAAATCATGTGTTTAAAGAAAAGGGCGTATATTTTGCCATGCCGCAAATAAACATTCAGATGACACAGGAATAACCCCTGAGCGGATGATATCAGACTTACCGAGGTTCCTTCAAACTATCATTTACCGGGATGGTTAAGCCCGACGGCCGCCAGGGGATTAATCTCCAGAGGCTTTAAGCATAAGTATCCCGCCGGCTCTGCCATCACGCCCATGGGACCGCATGGGAAACGGAACATATTTGCCAGTTCGATATTTTGGCGCAAAATCGTCGTAGAATCTATTTCCCGGACGGCCGGATTGTCCCAGTGGAAGGCAGATTAGATTTTCATT
>JAUUYD010000155.1 GCA_030590585.1 Spirochaeta sp. | reverse complement strand
CCCCAATCCTGGGGCAGGAAATTGTTCATGGCAAAGTTTATTGTAACCACTATCATGGTCAGTTGAATCAGGCTCTGCAGTATCCCCAGAAGCAGCCCACCGGCACCGGAAAACAGTCCGACCATAATCAGTGAGTTCATCAATATGCTGATAAGAACCATCGGAAGCAGAATAACGAACATGAAAAGAAGCGAAACCACCGGGCGATGCGACATATAATAAGCTTTACTGATACTTGATGATTCACGTCCTCTGAGCCCTAAAGACAGATGAATAAAAGGACCCAGCCCGAAGCGCAGCAGGCCCGTCAGAAACAGTACCCCGGAAACTAAAAAGAAGAAATAAATGAATACGGGCTGGCCCATAAGGCTCCCGATAAGAGCGCCGGCAATGAAAACAACAATCGGCTTCACCAGAATTTTATAGGCTGCAAATAACACCGCTTTTATAAAATCCGGAAACCGGTTCAACCCGTCACGAAAAGAACCACTCAATGTCGGCAGCTCACGGTTCCGGAACCGTCCGACAAAACCTGCCAGTACAGATCCGAGGTAAATCGCCGTAAATGCAAGAATCACCATCATAAAAACAACTGCACGCAGTCCTTTGCCAAGGGTTTCAGACATCTCCTGACTCAATACCAGATCGGCCTCTCCTGATGCCATTGTTTCAGTGATTATTTCATAAGACAAATCAACCATTCCGGAAATCGGAGCCTGGAAAGTAAAGCTCAGCAGGAGCTGGGGTGCCAAACCGAGAGCCAGCCAGATCAGCAGGAAAACAAGGGGCTTTGCCCGCAGCTGCAGCAAGGCATCGGAGAAAGCACGGGATATGGGTTTAAAAGATTCCATCGGCTCAAACTATCATAACGGGACGGTGACTGACGACCCCGACAGGCTTTTGATTCGGTTTATTACAGATCCAGAGGCCGGTCATATCCGTTCTGTTTCAGAATGGATTGCCCACGTTCAAGATCTTCAACCCTGAATACAACATCGGCCATCCCGCCTTTCCCGGCAAGGATGGAATACAGGTACTCGATATTCACATTGTTCTTCTCGAAGAGCTCCATCACTTCCGCCAGGGCACCGGGTTTATCGTCCATGGCGACAGCCAGTACATCGGTTTCCCTGGCCGTAAAACCGGCTTCCAAAAGAACATCCCGGGTCCGATCAGGGTCGTTGACTATCAAGCGCAAGATTCCAAAATCGGCAGTATCGGCAATGGTAACAGCTCTCAGGCTGATGTTTTTTGATGCCAGAAGTCTGGTAATTTCAGCCAGCCGGCCGTTCTTGTTCTCCATGAATACTGATATCTGAGTAACTTTCATAATGACTTCTCCTATAAGGTTCTTTTATCGATAACCCGTTTGGCTTTGCCCATGCTTCGCTCTATGGATTTGGGCTCGACCAGCTTAATCTGCAGATTTACACCAAGTTTATTTTTCATGGCTGTGGCAATTTTCCTGCTGATCCTTTCAAGCTGCTTGGTTTCATCGGAAAAGAACTTCGGCTCCACTTCAACTCGAAGTTCCACATCATCCAGGTGAGACTGACCACGATCGATGACAATCTGATAATGAGGCTGGGTTTCCTCTATGTCCATCAGTATGTTTTCTATCTGGGATGGAAAGACATTTACACCCCGTATTATCATCATATCGTCTGTCCGGCCGAGTAATCGGCGCATTCGAACAAGGTTGCGTCCGCAGGCACATTCGCCCCTCTCCAACCAGGTGATATCTCTGGTTCTATAACGCAGGAGCGGAGTTCCTGTTTTGGTAAGGGTGGTAAAAACCAGCTCGCCCTTCTCACCGTCAGGCAGAACTTCACCGGTTTCAGGATTGATAATTTCCGGATAGAAATGATCCTCATTAATATGAAGACCGTTCTGTTCGGAGCATTCGTTGGAGACTCCAGGGCCGATAATTTCAGTCAGACCGTAAATATCATAGGCCTTCAGGCACATCTTCTCTTCAATCTCCCGGCGCATATTATCACTCCAGGGTTCGGCCCCGAAGATACCGGATTTCAGTTTGAGATCAGCCATGTTCAATCCCATATCCTTGGCCACTTCGGCCATATACAGGGAATAGCTTGGTGTACAGGTGAGTATGGTGGATTCAAAATCCCGCATAAGCTGAAGCTGTCTCTCGGTATTACCGCCGCCAACCGGGATAATGTTACAACCGATGGCGTGAGCCCCGTAATGCACTCCGAGCCCCCCGGTGAACATGCCGTAACCGTAACCATTCTGTACCACATCACCTTTTTCGGCACCGGCCATCATTAAGCAGCGGGCCATCACTTCCGCCCATATTTCCATATCGTTCCGGGTGTATGCATCCACCACCGGAGTTCCCGTAGTGCCGGAAGAGGTATGTACCTCAACGATTTCTTCTTCACCTGAGGCTAAAAGTCCGTATGGATAAGTTTCCCGGAGATCGTCCTTTGTTGTGAAAGGGATTTTAGAAATATCCTCCAGAGATTGAATATCCGCGGGTTTAATTTCACAGGCATCAAAGCGTTCCTTGTAGAAAGGAACACGATTATACAGACGGGCCACCAGATCCTTGAGATCTGCCAACTGCCTGGCACGACGTTTTTCAGGTGCTTCCGATTCTCTAACTGCATTCCAGATCAATATAAGTTCCCCCTTTCGTCCACTACCCTGATTGCCTTGCCTTCCTGTACGGGCAATTGTCCGGGTTCATGAAATTCTACAACAGGCCTGATAGATATGCTGGCCTTCAAAGCCTCTACCAGGCGTCCTTTAAGTGCATACAAATCCCGGGTATCATCCGAAAGCAGCTCAGGCCCTACTTCAAGTTCAACAATAAGTTCATCGCGTGTGTCTTTTTTCCGCACAACGATGCGATAATTATTACCCGCTTCCGGCACCCTCATAACCACTTCCTCAATCTGAGAGGGGAAGACGTTTACACCATTGATGATGAGCATATCATCTGTTCTGCCCATGATACGGTCTATCCGGCGGGAGGTTCTGCCGCATCCGCAGGTTCCGGGAATAATCCTGGTAAGATCTTTTGTCCGATACCTGAGTATGGGTGAGGCATGCCGGATAAGATTCGTGAGAACCAGTTCTCCAACCTCCCCTTCTTCTACAGGTTCAAGGCTGTCACGGTCTACAATTTCGATACGGTACGCATCCTCCCAGAGGTGCATTCCACTTTTCTCTAAACATTCAAATGCGACACTCGGACCGTTCATCTCCGAAAGCCCGTAGGAATTATAGGCATCGATACCAAAGAGGTTTTCAATTTTACGTCGAAGATCCTCGGAATGGGGTTCGGCACCGATAAGGGCTTTTTTAAGCTTGAGGTCGGAAAGTTCAACCTCATTATTCTCCAGCTGGGAATACAGATACAGCATGTAACTGGGTGTGGCATGAACAACGGATGTACCGAAATCCTTCATCAGCATCAGCTGACGGCGGGTATTCCCTCCCGACGAAGGGATGACGAACATGCCCAGTTCCTCGGCTCCGTAATGAAGTCCGAGGCCTCCGGTAAACAGTCCGTAGGTCATCATATTCTGAAAGACATCTTCCGGACCGCAGCCGCAGGCCTTCAAAGAACGGTGAGTTAATCCGGTCCACCTGTCCAGATCATCCCGGCTGTAAAAGATAACCGTCGGTTTACCTGTGGTACCGCTTGATGCATGCATACGAACCACATCTTTCTTATGTACCGATAAAAGTCCGTAAGGATAAGTATCCCGTAAATCATCTTTCGTAGTGAAGGGGATTTTCTTCAGGTCATCCAGAGATTTCATGTCCCCGGGATGCTTTATTCCAACACCACCAAGGCGTTCCTTGTAAAAGGGAGTAGCCAGTGCCTCGGTAATCACCCTCTTGAGGCGAAGAAGCTGCATCGCCTCAAGAGCCTGGCGGTCCAGGTACTCAATTTCCTGCTCTGAATAGACCGTCATGCATCCCGGCCTGAACTGAATGCGGTGAGATTCATCTCAACAATTTTCTCACCCTTACGTGAGAAAAGGGAGCTTATCGCCGATTTCAAAGATTTCTCAGGCAGGGGTAGAAATGCAGATGCGGCACCCACCATTACCATATTCACAGCCCGCCTGTTTCCGCTTTCTTTTGCAAGAGCAGCCGCACTTATCAGTCGGGAGTTCGGGAGGGCTTCAACCTTGGAGAGAACTGTTTCCAGCGCAGGATAATTCGGTATGTTCTCAAAAGGTTCACCGGCAGTCACACAGAAACCCTCGGGTTTGAGATATGCCGTGTACCGCAGGGCTTCCAGGGGTTCCATGGAGATAATTAAGTCCGCTCCGCCCCGGGGCACCAGATCACCGGGTATTGTTTCATCCGACAGCCGCAGGTGGCTCATAACAGCCCCGCCCCTTTGTGCCATACCGTGAACCTCGGATTGCCGGACTTTCAGTCCTTCAGACGCGGCTGCAGCTGCAATTGCCGCTGCTACGGAAAGCACACCCTGCCCTCCAACTCCGCAAAGAATGATATCGTACTTCATTTTCCGCCTCCGGCCGCGGCATCTTTGGCCTGCCTGCGCTTTGCCAGTTTCTTCTTAACCGTTTCGACGCATTCCCTCACGGTGATAATAACCGAAGGTCCATCGTAGGCCAGCTCTTCTTTCAAAACCCCGACGTTCTCATCGTGGGAACGGCGGAAAGCGTCAAGAACACGTATATGATCTTTTTCGATACCAAGACCCTCCACAACCTGAGGCAGCCGGGCGGACTGAAGCATGGTCTGCTGACCTCCAGTCATGGCCACAGTGCTGTTATCCATGATAATCACCGTAACCTTTGCCTGATCAGCCACACAATCCACAAGGCCGGTAAGCCCGGAGTGGTAAAAAGTGGAATCACCAATCACAGCCATGACATTGGGATAACCGGCTTCCGCGGCACCTTTAGCCATGGATATGGAGGCACCCATACAGACCACAGTTTCGGGAACTTCCAAAGGTGCAAGAGCACCAAGGGCGTAACATCCGATATCCGAGGTGACAATGGATTGGTCCAGACCTTCAACAACTTCCTTGATGAACTTGTAGGAATCCTCATGAGGGCATCCCATACATAACTGGGGCGGCCGCAACGGCAGGCTGCCGGTGTCAAAATCCAGCGCCGAAAGAATCGGCAGACCAAGGGATTCCCGTACATTGTCCGGATTCAACTCACCCTGCCTGGGCACCTTGCCGTTGAGCTTTCCATCGACAGGCATGCTTTCCCTGCCGACACCCAGAATGTAACGTTCCAGAAAGGGCATACCCTCTTCAAGGATGAGCAGCCGCTCGGAGGAATCCATCAAGCTGCGGATTTTTTTCATCGGCCATGGTGATTGACCAATGTGAAGGTGGTTATAGGGTTGGGTGAGTTCTCCCGCGTTCTCATTGAAATAATTCCGGGCCAGGCCGGTGGTAATAATACCGAGCTCACACTTCCCCGAACCAGAACCGCTCTTTAATATATTGAAAGCCGATTCCTCGCTGAGAAGATTCATTTTTTCCTGTTTCCCGATGAGAGCTGTATAATGACGGCGGGCTCTGGCAGGCAGAAGGGTCCAGCCGGCAGGTCCGTCAGCCTTTTCTGTTCCGTTTTGATGACGGGGTTCTGAAGGAGTGATAGCCGCACGGGAATGAGACAATCGCGTCACAAGCCGAATCATTACCGGAACCGCCAGTTCCTCAGAGATATCAAAGGCAGCCCGGGTCATGTTGTAAGCTTCCTGCTGACTTGTCGGTTCCAGGCATGGAATCATGGCAAAGTCGGCAAAGTAGCGGCTGTCCTGCTCGTTCTGACTGGAGTGCATTCCCGGATCATCAGCAACAGCGAGAACCACACCGCCCTTGATGTCTAAAAGAGCCGCGTTCATGAAAGGATCGGCGGCCACATTGAGACCGACATGTTTCATGGTTATCAGAACCCGCTTGCCGCAGAATGACGCACCCAGCGCTTCCTCGAATGCAGTCTTCTCATTGCTGCTCCAACGGGCCAGATGATCACCTTCAGCACCGGCTTCAGCGGTATTGAGTAAAAATTCCATTATTTCGGTGGATGGGGTTCCCGGATAGCCGTATGCGGAACTTATACCCGCATGCATGG
>JAUUYD010000409.1 GCA_030590585.1 Spirochaeta sp. | reverse complement strand
TCTTGCCGGGCATGGCACCGACATAAGTTCGGCGATGGCCTTTAATTTCAGCCTCATCCCGCATTCCACCTACGGAGAAACGGAAAAACGGGCGGTTCATGGCTCTGGCTATGGACTTACCGATGGACGTTTTCCCCACCCCCGGGGGTCCCACCAGCAGGATTATGGATCCTTTGGAATCTTCTTTCAGTTTACGGACAGCAAGGTACTCAATGATGCGTTCCTTCACGTCTTCCAAGCCGTAGTGATCTTCATCAAGTATCTTTGTTGAGGCGGCAAGATCGATATCATCAGCTCCAGGCTCGTTCCAGGGAAGGGATACTATCCAGTCCAGATAGTTCCGGGTGACAATGTACTCGCTGGAGGATGGCTCCATCACCTGGAATTTATCCAGTTCCCGATCAACCTGTTCGGCAACTTCCCCCTGAAACGTAAAAGCTTCGATCGCTTCCTTGAATTTCTGATATTCACTGGATCTGGCGTCGGTAGGCTCTCCCAGTTCTTTTTTGATGGCTTTGAGTTCTTCCCGGAGAAAATAATCCCGCTGATTCTTCTCTATTTTCTCGTTAATTTCGCCGGCAATACGTTTCTGGATTTTAGCCAGTTCATGTTCTTTCTTGATGTGAATAAGCACCATTTCCATGCGTTTCTTAACATCAAGGGTTTCAAGAATCTCCTGCTGCTTGTCCCGGTCAACATTGAGTATGCTGGTGATGAAATCGGCAATTTTACCCGGATTGTCAATGTTCACCATATTCAGCCGCATTTCCTCGGAGAAGAGCGGATTGTCTTCACTGATTTGTTTCATCTCGGTGAGCAGAGCCCGGGTGAGGGCCTTTAACTCTTTATCTTCAGGGTCGTGTTCATCATCCAGGTATTCCACCACAGCTGAATAGGGGCTTACATCATTATGAATTTTCGCGATCCTGAAGCGCTTGAGGGTGCTGATAAATATATTGATGCCGCCGTCGGGCAGATTGATGCGTTTGACTATTTTTGCCGCAGTGCCAATCTTATGCAGTTCTTCGGGACTGGGTGACTCAGATCCAGGATCGGTTGTAAGAACCAGGCCCACCACCTTATGGGTTTCCATCGCTTTATCGATAACGGCGATATCCTCTGTACCAGTAATCATTATGGGGGTGAATATTCCGGGGAAAATCGGTTTTCCCTGGAGGGGAACAACATAGATATGATTTGGCAGCGCTTCAGTTGCGGCGATTACCTGAGTTTCATTTTCGTTGTCGTCTGGCATTCTTAGAATCTCCTCGGCTGCCTCAGCCGGATGCAGTCTTCTAAAAATAAGGCTTAAGGGTTGGCGGGGCAAACGGAATTTTGCAGTTACTGAGCTCTGACGAAAAAAGTTGGGATTTAAAGGTCAGGTTCATTCCAAAAACTCAATATATGTTGAATCAAGATCATCCCTTCATTAGTATTTCAGTAAATGACCGGTTCCCGTAACCGGGGTGATCCTGGATTTTCTGCCGGGTTTAGCCGGAGAGAAAGTCCTGTTGTGATTCATATTGGAGCTATTGCATTATGACTCGAAATCTTAAGGCTCCGGCCCTGATACTCAAGGCAAACCCTGTGGGGGAAAACCATAGGGGACTTTCCATGCTGGTGAGTGGTGAGGGCCTTCTACGCCCTTTGGCATACGGCGCTCAGAGTAAGAGAAGTGTTCTCAGAGCTGCGGCAGTTCCTTACAACCGGGGCATGGCCAATCTGCATTTTGACGGAGCGAAAAACCGCTGGCGTCTGACTGCCTTTGATACCGAAGACAGTCATGATGGTCTGCGGGAAGATCTTGATCGTTTCTACACCGCTACCACCTGGGCGGAAATCCTGCTGAAAACCCATGGTGCCGGGGGGGATTCGGCCATACTATTTGATTTGGCATCATCGGCCTTTACTCTTCTTTCCGCATCGCTTCCTCGGGAAATAAAAAGGCTGCATACCGCTTTTCTCTGGCAGTTTCTGGATATCGAGGGCGTCCGGCCGGATCCAGAGCAATGCGGACGATGCGGTAGAGTTCTTGCAGGCGGTGGAAAAGGCGGCCCGGCAAGGTTCCTGCCCAACGGCTTGCTGGCATGTTCTGAATGCTCTGAGAACCATTGGCCGGTATTGCCCGGCGGCGCCAGGCGGTGGCTTTCTGTTATCTCGGGAGAATCCCTGGAGTCTGCTGTAAAAATAGGCCTGGCCCCGGTTGCTGTAACGGCGGCGGAGAACTGGCTTCTCACAATCATCCAGACCCTGCTTGAACGTCCTCTGCGCAGTACAGGGAACTGAGTCCCGGGGTTCTTCAGATGACCGTATCTCCATAAAACCAGATGGTGACTTGTTCGAACACTTGCTTCCTGTCTGAGAGAAAGGCATGATTGAAACTAATGAGAATCTTTCTGGCTGTCTCACCGCCTGCAATTCTGGCCCGGGAACTCCATGCGGCCAGAGCCGTTCTACGGGATGTCTGGAGCGGTGTTCGCTGGGTGAAACCGGAAAACTTTCATATTACACTTGTATTCCTCGGGGAACAGGATGATGCTCAGATTGAAAGGGTGATTGCTGCCGTTGGACCTGCTATTAAGGAGCAGGAGGTCTTCGATGTTGCTTTCGATGGTGCCGGCTGCTTCGGACCTGTCAGTCGGCCGAAGATATTCATTGAGAAGCTGGGACAGGGTCGGGACGGTTTCAAGTCACTGCATGATGCATTGAGTCCTTTAAGTTCAGCACCGGGGCACTACCGGCCTCATCTGACTCTGGGCCGCCCTCGAAGGCGGGAATTGAGAGGGCCGGCCGGGGGTGAACTGTTGCCGTCTGATGTGAAAACGGATAACGTGAGAGTCTTCCAGGCGGGAGAGGTCACTTTATTTCAGTCAATCCTGCATACTGAAGGTGTAGAGTATGTACAGCTTCAGTCATGGTCGTTGAAGGAGATTATATGAACGAATCGTTACGGACAGTAGATATCATTGCAGCTAAAAGGGATTCAAAGGCCTTAAGCGAGGCGCAGATTTCAACGTTCATCCAGGGTTATGCGGATGAAAGCATTCCCGATTATCAGGCTGCCGCCTGGTGCATGGCCACCTTTTTGAACGGCATGACTCCGGAAGAAACCGGTTATCTCACCCGTGCCATGATTAATTCCGGGGAAGTCATCGATCTTTCCGGGGTTAAGGGTCCATTTGTTGATAAACATTCCACCGGCGGTGTCGGGGATAAAATATCACTGATTCTGGCTCCTATCGCTGCGGCCTGCGGTTTGAGGGTTCCGATGATGAGCGGCCGGGCGCTGGGTCATACCGGGGGAACGTTGGATAAGCTGGATACCATTCCCGGCTATACCACGGCTCTGACTCCGGCAAGGTTCCGGGACGGTGTCGGAGGGGTTGGTTTCGCTATGACCGGGCAGAGTGAACGTGTGGTTCCCGCCGATCGGAAGATGTACGCCCTGCGGGATGTCATCGCCACGGTGGAATCCATTCC
>JAUUYD010000315.1 GCA_030590585.1 Spirochaeta sp. | reverse complement strand
GATCAATGAAGCCGAAGATGAGATGGCCGAAATTGAGCGTTATGACAGGGCTCAGCCAGGATGGGAAATCATAAAAACCGCGGGTTGGCTTGGGGAGCCGAAGAGTGTGTACTCCCTGCCCCGGGAAATCTTCTCAGGTTCCGGCAGATTCCTGAACAATGGACAGTATCTCATCCGGGGTTGTTACCGTATAAGTGAAGCCGAGAGTATCGATATCCGCCTTGTCATGATGGTTCCACTTAACTCCGATAGAGGGAATACCGGCTGCTTCGGCAGCAGCAGAATCGGAAAGAGAATCACCGACATACATACATTCTTCAGGTTTGATTTTCAGCATGCGGCATGCCTGCTGCAGACCGCCGGGACCGGGCTTGGTTTCCTCGGCGTTATCCTCGCCTATGATGATGGAAAAAAATAAGCGAATCTGATTTTGGGTCAACACAGTCTCCACAATGTCCGAGGCATTGTTACTGACGATACCCAGGACAAATCCTCTCTCAGTAAGTAAGTTCAGACAGTCGGTGATACCATCAAACAGCTTAATCCTGTGGATAATCGAAAAAAATGCCGCATAGTACTCGTCTGCCAGGGTAGTCCCGAGCTTCTTATCATCACGGCCGATATGATTCAGCATACGGAGGGTTGTTTTGACTCGCATTCCGTCGATGATATCCTCATCGGAACCTGGTTCATATCCACGTTCCTCCAATACGGTGTTTGTAGCCTCGATTACAGTAGTTACCGAATCGCTCAAGGTACCGTCGTTGTCAAATAGTATAACTTTTATAGCTTGTTTAACTCGTATCATTGTGTTCCCGAGATCATAATGGAATAAAACCGGGGGGTAAATATGGAGAAGATCGATTACAGAAAAGAGTTGGCAGAACTCTATAAACCAAAGGCCGGTGTTGTTGTTGAAACGGATGTACAGGACATGAGATTTATCTCAGTGATATCCGGCGGGCCGCTCCGGAGAAATGGCGAACGGTGATACGGCAGCCGATATCCAAATAAGGTAGAGGAAGGAGAGAAATCCATGCCCATTGAAGTTCGCCCGTTTATCACAGGTTATGCCCAGGCTTATGCCCTTATCGGCGAAAAGACAATCCTCGTTGATGCCGGCTCAAAGGGCGATGAGGCCTCAATGAAAGAGGCTCTCAATTCGGTGGGGGTTAAACCGGAAGATGTATCCCTTATTATCATAACTCACAATCATCCGGATCATACCGCCGCCCTGCCGGCCCTCAGGAGGATAACCGGTGCACCTGTCCTCAGTCATCGAATAGCAGCTGAATCCTTCAAGGAGGGTTGGGGTGAGGCAATTGTTCCCCGGACAGTATTTGCCAGCCTGCTTATCCGGCTTATGCCGAAATCTTCAGAACAGAATCGCCGGCCCCAGGATGTCGATATCGCAATTTCAGAAGAGACCGATCTGACAAACTATGGACTGGATGCCCGTATCATCCCTACTCCGGGGCATACCGCCGGATCAATATCTGTTATCACCGGGGATGGAGATGCCGTCATTGGTGATCTGGTAATGAAGTTTGGCATCGGCAGGCCGGTACTCTCCATGTTTTCCGATGATGAGGAGAAGCTTCTTTCAAGCTTGAAGGGATTGCTGGACCGGAATGTCCGAGCCTTCTATCTGGCCCATGGGGGGCTTCTTTCCCGGGACAAGGTGGAGGGTCTTGTTGAGGCATTCAGCCTGAAGCGGCAATATTTAAGAATTTGATAAAGTAAAAAAATACTAAAATATTTACCATTTATTGATTTAATATTGCGTTAATTGGCACCGTATGGTAAATTAATCTCAGGAATATAGCTAATGGATGGTAATCTAGACTGGCTGGACAGACTTCGCCGCTTTGAAAACAACCTGAGCAGGGCTGAGTCTGACTTACTGCGTTACGTAAACGCCAACCCGGAAAAAGTTTCCCTTTTGACTCAAAAAGAACTGTCTGCAACTGCTGATGTCAGCAAGCCTGTGGTTATCAGTCTTTTTCGTAAGCTGGGGTATACTACGCATCGTGAGTTCCAGCATTCTGTAGAGGAATTCTTCTCCACACACATCGATTCCTACAGGGCTTCCCAGCATATCCGGAATCAGTTTGAAACTCTTGAAGAACTGATTTCCGAGGCTATACAGGTGGATACCCGAAGTCTGGAACGACTTTCCCAATCCTTATCTCCCGGTACACTGGGAGCTCTGGTTGAAGCACTCACCAGTCATGAACGGGTCTGGATAATCGGACCGGGGACGGCAATGTACCCCGCCCACTATCTGTCTCAACGCCTTCGCCGATACCGGATTACAAGTGTACTTATCGGGCAGGATTCCTCTCATCACCTTGATGAACTCTTTCCTGTCACCGATCGGGACCTGCTCCTGGTGTTCCATTATACCGATCGGGATGAGTGGCTCCTGCCGGTTTTGAAATTCGCAGGAAATCGGGGAGCCTTCCGAATGCTGATTTCCGCAACAATCCACCCGAGTTATGTCGAAGAAAGTGATGAATTCCTTCATGTTCCCCGGGGGGAACTTCATTTTAAGAACTCCATGGCGGTACCCATGGCCTTTGCCAACCTGCTGCTTCTCGCTCTGGAGATAGCCAGGGGAGAGGATGCTCGGGAACATCTTAAAAATCTGGAAAAAGCCCGAGATGTCTGGGAAACAGCATTACGGGATAAAAAATAGAAGGCAAGGAGGAACTCATGCCTAAGAAAGTCATGGTTGTTTTATTGATGGTGGTACTCGCTACGGCAATGTATGCCACAGGTGCTCCGGAAGCGGATAGTGAAGGGGTAACAATTCAGATTGCATATCCTGTTGCAATCGATGCACCGGTTACCGAGATTCTTGACGGATATGCCCGGGCGTTTGAAAGTGAACATCCGAATGTTACCGTTGAGACGATTTATTCAGGTGGATATGGTGATGTTAAAACAACCATTCAAACCACGATTGACGGCGGCGGCGATGCCCCGGCACTGGCTGTTATGCTTGCAACGGATCTCTTCGATCTGGCCAATTCCCAGTACATTGAACCCATGACAGAAATGCTGGACAATATGTCGGGATCAGATGCCTATATTGCTGATTTCCTGCCGGCCTTCCTGGCTAATTCCTACTATCAGGATGACATGTGGAGCCTTCCGTTTCAGCGCAGTGCTGTAATGCTCTACTACAATGCCGATCTATTCTCCCAGGCCGGACTGGCTGTTCCTGACAGCTGGAAATCCCTTGGTGAAGCTGCTGAGGCGTTAACCGTTCGTGATGGTGATACTGTATCCCGCTGGGGTATTGAATGGCCAAGCGGCTGGCCGTACTGGCTCTTCCAGCCTCTGGCTATGGGCGGGGGTCAGAATATTATCGGTGACAGCGATACCGAAGTTTATTTTGATAAGCCGGGTGTTATTGATGCCATCAAGTTTTACATTTCCCTTTCTTCTGAGTACAAAGCCACAGCTCCCGGGGTACAGGCGGTCTGGGGCAATGCCGTTCCGGATTTTGTCTCCGGCAATACGGCTATGATAGTCCACAGTTCAGGCAGCCTCTCCAAGGTTCTCGCCCAGGCCCCTTTTAAAGTCGGTGTTATGGGTATTCCCGGAAAACAGAAAGGGAGCAGCTTCAGTGTTCCCGGCGGTGGAAATCTCTACCTCGTTGCGGGAAGCAATGATGCTGAGAAGCAGGCGGCTTTTGATTTTGCCGTATTCCTGACAGACCCCGCCCGGGCGGCAGACTTCTCTATCAATACCGGTTATATCGCAACCCGTTCCAGTGCTTTTGATGATGCGGCCATGAAGTCATACGTGAGCGCAAATCCTCAGGCCGGGGAAGCAAAAACTATACTGGCATCAGCCGGGAAAGAACTTTCCCTGCAGAATCTCGGTCAGGTTCGGTCGATTTTCCACAACTACCTGCAGTCGGCTTACAATGGAGAAATGACTCCTGAAGCCGCAATGCAGGCTGCTCAGAAAGAAGCCGATGCGGCACTTGCCGATTTTCGCTAGAACGTTAATTAGTTAAATTGTTTTTTATACCGAGGGGGGTGTTTCTACCCCCTTCGGTTACCCCCCCAATGGTAAGAACAAAAATCAGGAGTCGGCAATGAACCGATTACGGGCAAAAAAGAAAGTCCCGCTGCTTCCATACATGCTTATTCTTCCGACGCTTCTCTTTGTCCTG
>JAUUYD010000041.1 GCA_030590585.1 Spirochaeta sp. | reverse complement strand
GATTTCGAAATACACCGTAAAGGAACCTGGTCGGCGGACATCTACGATACATTCCGCCCCAGTGCCCTGGCGGAAGTGGGAAATAACGAGGTGAGTCTGTATTCCTATATGGACGCCCTTGAGGGATCCTGGGAAGATTATGTCAAATGGGCCGGTAGTGAGACAGGATTTGATGAGGATCACCAGTGGTTCAGTTATCACACACCATTTCCAGGTATGGCTTTTCAAGCCCACCGCACTCTTTGTAATGTCAACGCACCGCGAAAAAAGGCCGAGGTGAAGGAAGACTTTGCCAATCGGGTGATACCAGCGCTCCGGTTTTCCAGACGTTTGGGTTCCACTTACGGTTCAAGCAACATGGTTGGTATAGCCGCACTGCTTTCCGGTGACTCCGACGTGAAAGATGGAGACCGTGTGGGTCTCTACGCCTACGGGTCCGGGGCAATCGGGGAATTCTGGAGCACCAAAGTTATCGGAGGAGCCGGAGAGGCAATGAAGGCCATGGGAATCGAAGCCCATCTGGATGCCCGCAGGGATGTTTCGATTGACGAATACGAGAAAACCGAGCTGACGCGAAAAGATTCCATCGAAGTAGCGGAATACACTCCCGACCGAAGTTTTCCTTCAGGTCTATGGGACTCGAACTATGAGGGGAAAGGCCTTCTCACCCTGGAGAAAGTCGAGAATTACGTCAGGACTTATACGTGGAGCTGAATCCGTCACGGGTGGAAACCTCCGTCGATTCCGGCGTCGGTCTCATCGTCATGGCGGGAGGGGATGAGGGTAATCTGCTGAGGTCTTCGCTGCTGAAGGCAGTCACTGAAGCCGTTCACACTCATGCGGCCGATTCGGAGGTTCGATTCATTCTCCTGCGTTCACGAGGGGCCCATTTCTGTCTGGGGATGGATCTGGCGGCATATCTGGATAATACGGACAAGGTGGTGTTTGAAAAAAAAATCCAGGCCTATGCCAATATGCTGGCAGTTCTGAATGACTGTCCGAAGACAACGGTTGCTGTCGTGGAAGGCGCGGTCAAAGCGGGTGGTGTCGGACTGGCTGCCGCATGCGATATTGTAATCGCCGCTGAAAATGTCGATTTTGAATTAGGTGAAGCATATTTGGGTCTCATTCCGGCCAATGTGATGCCGTATCTTCTTGCCATGCGCATCTCACCCAAGAGGGCGGCTTATCTGGTACAGTCGGCGGCTGTAATCAGTGCCCGGGATGCCAGGGATATCGGATTGGTTGAGGAAGTTCATCCTCCAGAAAAAATGGAATCTGCCGTCAGAAAACTGGGACGGCGTCTCGTACGCATTTCACCGAAGGCCACCGAAAGGTATAAATCTTTTGTCGTGGACATCATGGGTATTCCCTTCGAGGATAGAGGGAAGCGGGCCGTGGATGAATTGGTGAAGATTGCATTGGAACCGGGTACCCGGGAAGGGGTTCGTGCCTTCACAGAAGGTGATTTACCGGAATGGTTCGACCGGTTTAAACCCGGTTCAGCGCTGACCGGATCGGGTGAAAAGGAGATGGTATGAGCGGAGTCATAGACTTGAAGGTTGATAGCGACGGTATCGCCTGGGTGAAGATGAACGATAAAAAGAGCAAAAACATCTTCTCTGAGCAATTCGTAAACGACTTCCTGAATACCATGAACGATTTGGAAAATCTTTCGGAAGTCCCGAAAGTGATGGTGCTCCACGGGCTGCACGATGTGTTCAGTGCCGGCGCGGATAAAGATACTCTCATTGCTCTGACTGAAGGCCGAATTGTTGTTAAGGACCTGGTTTTGTCAGAACGTCTGGTGAACCTCGGGTTTCCCATTATCGCCGCAGTGGAGGGCCACGCCATGGGTGGTGGTCTTGCAATGGTTACATGTTGTGATATTGTCGTCGCAGCCAGGGAAAGCCGGTACGGCGCGGTGTTCATGTCCATGGGCTTTACTCCGGGAATGGGTACCACAACATTGTTGTCCGAACTCGTTGGTCCCTTTGCGGCAGCCGAGATGATGTATACAGCCAAACGGTTCAAGGGTAGTGAGCTGGAGCGTATGGGTACCAACATCAATCACATCGTTACTAAAATACGTGTCATACCGGTTGCCCGGGATATCGCCCGGCTGATTGCAGAGAAGAATCCCAAGTCCATCCAACTTCTGAAGTATTCCCTGAGCATCAGGAAAAAGAAGCTATTGATGGATGCCCGACTCCAGGAAGACATGATGCATCGTATCAGTTTCGGCTTTCCCGAAACCCGGGGGCATATTGACGAACTGTACGCCGAATTGGAGAACTGATGACAGCAATTGATCTTTCAGGTAAAACGGCGCTTATAACAGGCGGGACGGGAGGCATCGGTCTGGCTACGGCTCTGGAACTGGGTGCAGCCGGTGCCAATACCGTTATCACCTATCGATGGGGGTCCACCGAAGAGGAGGATATCCTCAAGCTCTTTGCGGAACGGGATGCACCGATGCCTCTTATCATCGAAGCCGATGTATCCCGGGAGGAAGATACCGGTCTTGTCATGGAAGCTGTGAAGGAAACATCCGACAGTATTAATATTTTCATCAGCAATGTCGGATTCGCGCTGAAGGCTGAAACCCTGAATGACTACCGTAAGAAATCTCTCTACAAAACCTTCGATTACAGCAGTTGGCCGATGATTGATTATGTGAAACAGATTCATGCCGCTTTCGGTCGATATCCAGAGCATGTGGTTGGTGTTTCCTCCAATGGCCCGGATCATTATTACCGGGGATACGATTATGTGGCGGCATCCAAGGCCCTGTTGGAGTTTTTCACCCGCTATCTGGCTGTTCATCTCTCCGAAGAGGGGTGCAGGGTGAATACCATCCGATTCGGTACCGTTCGAACCCCGTCCTTCGAAGCTATTTTCGGAGACGAGTACTTTAAATGGCTCGAGGAAGTCAAAGGCTTAGGCGAGTCCGGTATACTAACTCCCGAGGATTGTAGTAAAGTCGTGTTGGCTCTTTGCAGCGGGTTAATGAACGCTCTAAACGGGCAAATCATAGAGGCGGATTTGGGACTTCCCTTTCGGGATAACTCCATGATGGATTATCTCAGGACAAAAGAGACTCAAACCTGAGAGGGCTTGAGTCGTTTACAAACCGCAGAATGTAGGAGAACATTATGACAAAAGATGAAATCATTGAAGTTATTAAAGTGATTATCGAGGATAACCTTGACGACATCAGTGCAGGGGATATCGATCCCCGAAAATCAATGAAAGATTACGGGGCTAACAGCCTCGACATAATCGAAGTGGTATCATGTTCCATGCGGGAACTCAGCATCAAGGTGCCCAGAGCTGAGTTGGCTGAGCTTCAGAACATTGAAGCCCTGGCCGATAAATTTCTGGAGTACAAAAACGCCTAGGAGATTGCGTGCCCGATAATATCCTTAATTTCAGCCTGGCCGATTTCTTTTATAACGACAATCCCGATGTTCTGGGAGCGCCGGCGGATTTTGAGGAGTGGATGGCTCATCCGGCTGTTCAAAAAGGCTTCAGTTTTTTTGAACAGGTACTCCTCGAAGCCCCTCGGGTGTCGACGAGGATACTCAGTAACCTTGACGGAAAAGAACATCGGATGATTAACCTCACTTCGTATAATTATCTCGGCCTATCCACCCATCCTGAGGTGATAGCTGCGTCAAAAGCGGCTCTGGACAAATACGGTTTGGGCTCATCCGGTGCGCCGCTGCTTTCCGGGACGCTTGATATCCATGTGGAATTCGCAAGGCAACTGGCGGAATTCAAGGGTAAAGAAGACTGTCTTCTCTACTCCAGCGGCCTTGGAGCCAACGTTGGTGCCATTCAGGGCATTATGCGGAAAGGTGACTATCTCATCATGGATGAGAAGTGCCACAAAAGTCTTGTCGACGGAGGGACGCTGTCCGGGGCCAGGATGCTTTTCTTCGATCATAATGACATGGACAGCCTTCAGATGATGCTGGAGAAGGCCAAAGGCAAGCGCATTCTTGTGGTTGTGGAAGGTGTCTATTCAATGGATGGGGACCTTCCCAAACTGCCGGAAATCCTCGATCTCTGCGACGCCTACGGCGCAGGTTCTTATATCGATGAAGCTCATTCCACGCTTATATTCGGTGCGAACGGGCGCGGAGTGGCCGAACATTTCGGTCTGGAAGACCGCATCGGTGTATCATTCGGTACCTTGAGCAAATCCTTTGGAGGTGTCGGCGGTTTCGTCTGTGCTTCCAAATCCCTCATCCGTTATCTTAAAGGATATTCTTCGGCTTGGAACTTTTCCTGCGCCCCGTCACCGGCCGTAACAGGCGGCCTGATAAAAGCCCTGGAAATAGCCACCCGGGATTCCTCGCTGCGGGATACTCTCTGGGCTAATGTCTCTTATATGAAAGAAGGACTCGATGGAATGGGCCTGGATCTGGGCGGCAGCGAATCTCAGGTTATTCCCATCATAATCGGTCCGTCCGGGGAGAAACTCATGGGTTATGCCGGAGCAATGCAGAAACGCGGCCTGTTTCTTCAGCCGGTGGATTTTCCAGCGGTTCCCGCGCATGCACGGCGATTCCGCATCTCCGTATCCTCACAGCTCAGTCAGGAGGAAATGGACGAGACTCTCAACATCATAGAGGACGTCATCGTCAAGGGTGCCGACTGATTCGTGGATGAAGACAGTCTTCTCAAATCATACCGAAGAAAGCTTTTAGCTAGACCGGAAGATATACCGGTCCGGTTGAATTTCTCCAGGGAAGACATTGAGAAGATTGTCCCTCATCGAGATCCGTTTCTACTCATCGACCGAATTACCGCACTGGATCCTGAGGAAGGTATTCTGGCCGGGATCAGGAACTTATCACCGGACATTCCTCTTTTCTCCGGTCATTTCCCGGGATATCCCGTATATCCCGGTTCTCTTCAGATCGAAATCATCGGCCAGCTCGGCCTCTGCCTCCATCATTTCATCGGCAGGAACACCGATACCATCGAATCTGACGTCCAGCCGCCTGATGTCCGTGCCACCAGGGTTTGCGGCGCCTATTTCAGGGCGGAAGTCAGGCCGGGAGACGAGATGACAATCCTGGCGAAACTCGTCGAGTTTGACGCCTTTTTCGGCAAGGTGCTGGGGCAAGTAGTGGTTCGGGATACGGTTGCAACCGTCGCACTACTCGAGGTGGCGTTTCCTTAATCCTTGTATCGCTTGAAAATTACCACCGCATTCATCCCGCCGAAACCGAAGGCATTCGACAGCACATTGTTTACCGACGATCCGTCCATTGGTTTGGTGATGACATTCAGATTGATCTCCGGATCCATCTTTTCATGGTTGATGGTGGCGTGAACGGCGTTTTCCTCGAAAGCCATGATGGCTGCGACGGCTTCTATCGCGCTGGCACCGCCGAGCAGATGTCCTGTCATGGACTTGGTGCTGTGAACCGGAACCCGGCTGCCGTATTCCCCCAGAGCGGTATTAATGGCAATACTTTCGATTTTATCCCCGATAGGCGTCGCCGTTCCGTGGGCGTTCACCAGATCGATATCCTCCGGTTCCAGTCCCGACATCTCCAGGGCCTGCCTTATGGCCCGTACGGCGCCATCAGCCTCGGGATGGGGAGCAACCAGATCGTAGGCGTCACTGGTAAACCCGAATCCGCCAATCTCACCGTATATATGAGCACCACGATTTCGGGCAAATTCCATCTCTTCCAGACAGAGGACAGCGGCGCCCTCTCCAAGGACGAATCCGTTTCGATCAACATCGAAGGGGCGACTTGCCTTCTCCGGTTCATCGTTACGTTCAGCGAGGGCCGAAATATTTCCGAAGCATGTGAGTCCAATCTCGTTTACAGCCGATTCCGAGCCTCCGGCGAACATCACATCGGCCATCCCGGATTTTATGAAGGAACAGGCCTGGCCGAAAGCATGATTGCTGGTGGAGCAGGCGGAACTGATGGAAAAGGAAGGACCCTTCAAACCGGCTTCCTTGGCGAAGTATGCCGTTCCAGTACTGGGTATACAACTGATGATGTAAGATGGCGGTACCTCGCTCATTTTGTTTTCATAAATGAGATTGGAAGCATCCTGATGGGCCTGAATCCCGCCGGCTCCGGAACCGATGATGGCACCGCAGCGCTCTCCGATGCCATCGATATCCAAACCTGAATCTCTTAGAGCCTGTACACCGGCGATATGAGCCATAATGATGTAACGATCCAGTCGTTTGATCATCTTGGGTTGTAAAAAATAGTCCCTGATATTTTCAGGGAAATCCACTTCACCGCCGATGCGGATATAATAGTCGTGAAATTTGGTGTTTCGGATTGTTCTTATGCCTGAACGGCCTATCTTAAGATTGTCCCAGTATTCACGTACAGTATTCCCAAGGGGATTAACGGTTCCAAGTCCAGTTATAACAATACGTCGTTCGTCGGGATTCACAGGATTATGTTTCATCGTTTATCCTTTTCTCATCATGATGTTGGTTCAAGTAAATGACAATAATGGTATTAGGTCAAGATTATCTGACAAATATCCGTTCCTGCATGTCTGGAATGGACAGATTGAGGGAAGACCGGGTCCGAGGATTCTCATCGATGTCTTAACTCGATACGGTTTCCACATGACGATCGAAGATATCCATTTCGGGCGCTTTGGTAAACCCGAATCTACGAAGACTGGAAAGATCTGCTTTAACCTTAGCAATGACGGAGATTCCTTCGCTCTTGCGGTAACCAACCTTGGTGATATCGGAGTCGATATGCAGGGGCCAATCGATACCGGGATGAGAAGAAGAGCTCTGGATGCCGTTTTCACTCCGGAAGAATTGGAAGTGTTGGCCCGGGATTCTGATCGCTTCCCTGTGTCGGTATATTGGGCTGTTAAGGAAGCACTGGTAAAGCAGGAGGGTTCGTCAATCTGGTTCGGTATTTTACTGAGGGTTGTCGATAAGCTGGGCCGGAATGCAGAGGGATGCTGGATCGAGCTGGAAAACCGGTATGTCTACGCATCCCTTCGAATGGGAGGTGGATTCGCTCTAGCCGTTCCGGATGGGGTAGAACCGCCCGAACCGGTGTTTCTGCAGGACATGACCAACACCGGTACATAACACGATTCCGGTTGACTACCGCCGTCGTTCGTATTCCAGCTGATCATGAACACGGCGTATACACTCGGCACGGGTCATTGATGGGTGTTTTCTTTCTTCGCCGGCAATCAGCCGCTCAGCGACATCTTTC
Organism: Spirochaeta sp.; assembly: GCA_030590585.1. Next base: position 2,894 of record JAUUYD010000041.1, on the reverse strand, counting down.
TGCCTGCCGACCATGGATAATAGTTTCTTATAATACTGGCCGCCGTTATTCTGCGATCGGGTGATTGTTGAAAGGACTAATGCGATAACGACCAATATTATCAGTCCAACGAAAAGCGCATAGATTCCCAGGAAAGGCCAGAGCATCCCGCCGGTTAGAGTTGCCACAACAATGATGACTCCGATTCTTTTCCACCTGCTGGAAGAACCCGAGGGGTGGGATTCTGCAGCGGGCTCATCATTTGTACCGTTTATAATGCAGAAGTGTTCACCGAAGGTAACCATCTTTCCACAATGCGGGCATCGATATTTTTGCGGGGTCATGGATATAAGAACTCTGCCATCTGATTCATTTTCCAAGCCAAGTATACATCATCATTGATGGGAATGGGAGACTGATGTAGTTCTACAGTTCCCGTAAATCCCTGATTTCCTGGACAAAAGGATCAACAACCCTCAATAGAACTTCCCGATCCAGACCGGCAACTTTTATGATGCCCAGCTTGTTGGTGGGATTCTCTCCGCGAACCGAACCGAATGCCAGGATATCCCCCCCTGCATCCTTGATGGCTCCGGCGAGATTGGCCAGTTCACCGGCAACATTGGGCAGTAATGCTGTCAGCCTGAGTCCCTTTTCCCGGCTGGCGAAGAGTTCGATAAAAATCTCAAAAATATCGGATTCAGTTATGATTCCTGTGAGAACATCGTTGTCCACTACCGGGAGTCCGCCGATATCGTTATCCGACAGTAAACGGGCGGCTTCCTCCACCGGCGTATCAGAAGTACAGGATACGGCGTCAGTGGTCATTACAGATCCGACTTCAAGCTTGGAAAGAAGAGATGTCATTTCCCAGACATCCAGAGTGCTGGCAGGAGAGGGTGAGGTGTACAGTATATCCTTTTCCGTGATAATACCGATGAGGCCGCCTTTCTTATTGATGACGGGAAGCCTGTGAATCTTTTCCCTTTTCATGATTTCTCTGGCATCGGTAACCGAATCGGATTTCTTCACGGTAAAGGGGTTCTTTGTCATTCGGTCGCTCACATTCATGGCTATTTTACTCCTCAATTAATGCAATCATTGCTTCATCGTAGGTCCGGTGGATGTGTATGTCAATTTTTATAAAGGCGTAAAATCATCATTCCCATTTGAACATCAGGGAACTCACAAGCATGAAGAGTGCCGACATACCGATGAGAACTATCAGATTCGGAAGGATTTCCACTATTCCCGCACCATCAAGCATGATGGCACGTGCTGCCTCAATATAATGTGTAAGCGGGAATATCCGTGATAATTTCTGAAGTAATAACGGTGTTCCCTCCAGGGAGAAAAAGACTCCGGAAAATGCCATCATTGGCCAGAGAACCAGATTCATCAGTCCATTGGCAAGTTCCTCGCTTTTAATGCGGGCAGCGAAAACCAATCCCAGAGAAATCATGCAGATAGTTGCGACGGCTGTTACCAGGATGAGATTCAGGTAGGAGCCTTCCATCAGGAACTTCAGAAATATATTTGTTCCGGCGAATACCACTATTGATGTAAGCAGCACTATGAACAATCTGGAAACCAGTTGAGCGGAGACAAACTCCAACGCCCGGACAGGTGTCGCTTTGAGCCTTTTCAGGACACCGTTTTTTCGATATCGAACGATAACCCAACCCACGCCGAAGATGCAGGAAAACATCATATTCATGCCGATAACACCTGGTACAAACCAATCCACATAACGTATCGGCTCTCCGCTAACTTCCTGCCGAATAAAACCTGGTTCAGCTGAAGAGTTAAACAGGTTTTCTACAACGCTTCCTTTTGCTGAATCATCATTTATGTAATAATCCATATTTTGAAAATCGATTACCATATCCAGCTGATGATGTCTGAGTTTATCCAGAGCGGTCGCAGCGTTTTCATAAGGAATATTCTCCAGATAGGGCTCCTGAAGGAATCCTCCGGCTGAATTCTGACTGCCTAATACACCAACTTTGAAGAGAGTGTCTTCTCCCCCGGAAAAAGCAAAAGAGAAACCGAAAACCAGAAAAACCGGAAAGAGAAGATTCCAGAAAAGATTGCCTCTATCTCTGACGAATTCCATGTTTCGGGCGTGCATGAGTGCTGCAAATTTACGCATAATCGAATCTCCTCTTTTTAGGCTCTGAGAGACGAGCCGGTGAGTTTCAGGAAGAGGTCTTCCAGATCGGGTGAATGAATGGACAATCCGTTCAGATTTATTCCATTGTGAATAAGATTATGAAGTGTTGCATCTACATCCAGGGTGTGAATCTCTATATGACTATTCGTCAGTATTGCTCCATCCGGGAGCTTCTCATTGCTCTTCCAGGGCAGTTTAACAGTCACTCCGTTGAAGTTCTCTGCCAGGAGTTTATTTGGAATATCCCGGGCGATGATGTGACCGTGATCCATTATTGCCACTTCATCGCAGAGTAATTCAGCTTCCTCCATATAGTGAGTGGTAAGCAGGATTGTTTTTCCTTCGTTCTTGATTTTCTCAATCAGGGACCAGAAATTACGCCTTGCCTGAGGGTCCAACCCGGTGGTGGGCTCGTCCAGAAAAACCATTTCCGGATCGTTGACCAGTGCCAGAGCCAGCAGTAGACGCTGTCTTTGTCCACCAGAGAGTTTACGATTATCCTGCTTGAGTATATCTTCGAGGCTGCAGATTTGGATAATTTCTTCAGGATCGCGATGAGTGGAGTAGAGTGCAGAGAACAGCTTGAGAGTTTCGTCAACGGTAATGAAATCCTGCAAGGCGGTGCTCTGGAACTGAATACCAACCTTCTCGTGAAAATGTGGACCGATGGTTCGGCCGCGAAACAATGTTTGGCCTGTGGTCGGTGTCAGGATTCCTTCCATCATCTCGATGGTGGTTGTTT
>JAUUYD010000504.1 GCA_030590585.1 Spirochaeta sp. | reverse complement strand
TGTATGAAATTCAGAACTCCCTGGGATACAAGAAGATTCGGTATGGGAAAAAGATATGATACTTCCCGATAGAAAAGATGCGATTCATAAAGCCTGGCTCTACAGGCTCTTAACTGCAATCAGTGATAATACTGAACTGATGGGGGTTCTTTTTTTCAAGGGCGATACCTGTGCTGCCATGCGGGGAGTGTTGAACAGATTTTCAGTTGATCTGGATTTTGATTTTATAGGTGGAAGGGCAGAAATGGATACTGCCCGTAAACAGTTGGAAGGAATCTTTGATAATCTCGGATTGAGTATTAAAACTCAAAGCAGCCGGGTGCCTCAATATTTTCTAAAATATCCGAACAGCAGACTCAATGAGAGAAATACATTGAAGATTGATATTCTTGCCCCGCCGCCGGAGGCCAACAAATATGAAAAGGTAAGGATGGATGATATTGACCGTATTCTCACTTGCCAGACTGTTCCAACAATGTTTGCCAATAAACTGGTGGCTTTAATAGATCGTTACGAGAAATCCGGAGGGATTGCCGGAAGGGATTTGTACGATATCAACTATTTCTTTCTGAATGGCTGTACTTTTGAACGGGATGTTATCAGAGAGAGACGGAATATAAGGTCAATAAAACAATATCTGGAAGAATTAACCTGCTTTATTGAGGAACACATTACTCAAAGGGTTATTGACCAGGATCTGAATGTACTTCTGACTCCTTCTTCTTTTAAAGCCGTCAGGAAAACCCTGAAAAGGGAAACCATACTTTTTCTCAATGATGAGATTCAGAGGGCTGAATAATTTTTAGAGTATCCCGATAAGAAGCACGACTCCGAATACGGCAAGCAGGGCCATGGAAGAAACTTCAAACCACTCAAGAAATCTCTCCATCCGGCTGTGCTGAACAAGTTTCACTATACCGGCCTTCCCACCGATAATCAGGAAGCTGTAAATACTCAAGGCTATCATCCCGCCCAGGGAGACTCCTGCCACAAGGAGAATACTGAACCAGAGGGCGTTCTCCGCTATTCCGTAGGCCAGAAGTGCGGAGCTCACCGGGCAGGGAATCAGGCCAACGCTGATTGCCAGCATCCAGGGCTTGAGCTGCTTTTTCTCGTTCTTTTCCCGATTATCCCGATTACCCTGATTACCCTGATTATCCGATCCTGCACTGATGAAATGAGCAATAACAAACCCCGTGCCAATGGCTGTTATGCTTCCATAGGCGATAATTCTTGTTATCCGGCCAACAAGGGCACCGGTATTCTGAATGGTTAGAGAAAGTATCCCATAGGTAATCCCCACCAGTAGAAAAGCGGAAATGGAATCCAGAATGTTTATCAGGCCGCTGAGTATGAGTCCTTCTCTCAGTTTGGCCTGCCGGGAGGAGAAGTAGGCCAGGGTGAAAATCTTCCCGTGGCCGGGGCCCATTACGTGGAGCAGGCCGAATACAACAGCCAGACCCATGGCCGCCCAGAATGCCCGGGGATCGCTTCCATCGAGAACTCTTCTGGTGTACGAACCCAGACGTTCCTGGAGCAGATAGCTTTTCTCCTTGATTAGAGCGGAGAGAGACATTCTGCCTGTTTCCCCGGTACCAATATTCCTTGCCTGTAATCCGCTGACTGCTACCCGGCCGAAACCTCGGGTTTCCAGCTCCCGGGATGCAAGGACAAAATCAACCGAACGGTCCTCCCAGACGGCGGTGAAATCATCCATCCCGTCATTTCTGAAGTCAATAAAGTAACTCGGATCGAAAAGATAGATACCAACTTTATCCAGGTCTTCCCATCGTATGGTTATCTCCAGGGGGACACGGAATACATAACTGAGCTGTCCGTCGTCTATCGAGGCCCTGAAATTCTGTACTTCCAGGGGCGTTCCTCTGAGTCCGTCAATATCGATAATCAGGTAGTATTCATCTTTATAAAGCCTGCCCAGGGATTCCCGGCGAATCGATTCCGATTCCGTCGTATCAATCTTACCGTCGCTGTTGGTGTCAAAATCTCTAATGAAACTGGCATTGCTGTACTCGTCGAACTTCCATCGGACATCAACGGCAATAAGTCCCCGGGGTCCCAGAACCGGTTCCAGATTTCCCCGTATCCACATGTGGGGATGGGCGGATAAATGAGACGGAATAAGGAGGAAGAATAAAAGAAAGTAAATTAACCTGGAGTGCATCTATGGGAGAATATCTTTTACAGGAACATCCTGCAACTTGAATATACAAGTTGGAATGAGTATTTTAGCGGTAATAGGAGATTCTATGCTCGATTTTAATTTTATCAGCCCCACTCAATTCGTATTCGGCCGCAATGCCGAAGAAGCCCTGGTTACTGAAAGCCTGAAACTGGGTGAAAAGGTTTTACTCCACTATGGTGGCGGAAGCATTAAAAAATCCGGTTTGTACGACAGAGTGAAAGGTTCTCTGGCAAAAGCCGGTGTTGAATATATCGAACTCGGCGGTGTTAAGCCGAACCCGTCCCTCTCCATGGTGAGAGAGGGTATTGACCTCTGTCGCGCTGAGAACATTACC
>JAUUYD010000170.1 GCA_030590585.1 Spirochaeta sp. | reverse complement strand
GGCAAACAATCCCTATGCCGATGTGGCTTTCGGCGGCGCCTTTGCCACATACATGAACAGCGAAGAGCTTTTCCAGCCCTACACCTCAGCCAACGACGGTAAGGTGATTGATATCTACCGGAACAAAACCGGATTCATCACTCCCTATGTTCTGGACGGCAGCATCATCCTGGTAAATAAGAGCCTCATCGGTGATATCGAAGTGAATGGATATAAAGATCTGTTGAACCCGGCTCTCAAAGGCAAAATCGTTTCAGCCAACCCTTCAGCCTCTTCCAGCGCCTATGCTCACCTTACCAATATGCTCAATGCCATCGGTAAAGGAGATTATGAAGACGCTGGTGCCTGGGAATTTGTAGTAGACCTCTTCACCAACACCGTGGTGATCGACAGCTCCAGCTCCGTCTGGAAAGGCGTACGTGACGGCGAATACACCATCGGCCTTTCCTATGAAGATCCCAGTGTTCAGCTCGTCCGGGACGGCGCCGATGTGAAAGTCGTTTATATGGAAGAGGGTGTAGTTTACCTCCCCGCCGGATCAGGCATCATCAAGGATTGCAAGAACCTGGTAAACGCCCAGAGATTTATCGACTTCATTACCTCACCTGAAATCCAGGATGCCTACGGCACTACCATCACCAACAGGCCTGTTATGGCCGGTGTGGCCACTCCGGACTACATGACCAACATCAGTGATATCAACATCATCGAAGAGGACATGAGGTATGTCACCGATAACAAGCAGGCCCTGCGGGATAAGTTTAAAGACATCTACGTAGACATCCAGGGCTAAAGGAGCGGAACCGGGATATGAGTGTTGGCATCTCAATCAAAAACGCAGTCAAGAAATACGGAGAGAACACGATTATCCCGGATTTATCCATAGAAATTCGAGATAAGGAATTTTTCACCCTCCTGGGACCCTCGGGTTGCGGTAAAACCACCCTCTTAAGGATGATTGCCGGATTCAATACCATCGAGGGGGGGGAATTCCGCTTTGACAAAAAGCTCATCAACAATATGGAGGTGAGCAAGCGGAACATCGGCATGGTGTTTCAGAATTACGCCATATTTCCCCATTACACCGTGCGGCAGAATGTGGAGTTCGGGCTGAAGAATCGGAATCTTCCAAAAGATGATATCCGTATGGCCACCGAGGAATTTCTCGAACTCATGCAGATTCTGGAGTACAAAGACCGTATGCCCGAGCGTCTGTCCGGAGGTCAGCAGCAAAGAGTGGCCCTGGCCAGAGCCCTGGTTATCAAACCCGATGTCCTGTTGATGGATGAGCCCCTGTCAAACCTGGATGCCAAGCTGCGCATGGAAATGCGGCAGGTAATCAAGGACCTTCAGAAGGACGTTGGAATCACCACAATTTACGTTACTCACGATCAGGAGGAGGCCATGGCCATCTCCGATCGAATCGCGGTGATGAAAGACGGGGTTATCCAGCATGTCGGTACTCCCCGGGAAATTTACCACCGGCCGTCGAATGTCTTTGTTGCAACTTTCATCGGCCGAACCAACCTGATTGAGGCTGAATACTCCTCTGCTGAGAAGTTGGTGAAGATGAGCGGACATGAATTCGAGATTGAAAGCCTGCACTTTGATTCGGATGCCCATGTCATACTCTCAATCAGGCCGGAAGATTTCCAGATGTCCGATGCCCGGCCGTCTGGAAAAACTCAAGGTATCAAGTGCCGGATTACAGACGAGGTATTTCTGGGACTCAACACTCATTACCATGTGGAAATTCCCGGTGGTCAGAACATCGAGATTATTCATGAATCGGTGATGGACAGCCCCTTCAAGACTGGAGATGAGGTTTGGATTACCATTAAGTCGGAGAAACTCAATGTTTTCTCACAGGACGGCAGCAGGAATCTTATCCATGGGTCGTAACCCCATCGCAGGTAAACGCCTCGACATCTGGAGCCTGGTGACACTGATGGTGCTGGGACTTTACGGTGTCTTTCTTGTCTATCCCCTGTTCAATCTGTTGATACAGGCCGTGGTGGACAAAGAGACCGGACAGTTTACCCTGTCTTATTTCGTGAAATTTTTCAGTAAGCCGTACTACTTCAATACCTTATTGAACAGCTTTAAAGTGACCTTCGGAGTCACCATTCTCACAGTGATGCTGGGAACACCACTGGCTTATATCTTTACCCGTTTCAATATACGGGGGAAATCGCTGTTGCGCATTCTTATTATCCTCTCGTCTATGTCGGCACCGTTCATCGGCGCTTATTCCTGGATACTTCTTCTGGGACGCAGCGGTGTCATCACAGTGTTCTTCCGGGAAACACTTGGAATTAATTTTCCGAGTATTTACGGTTTTGCAGGGATACTTGTGGTACTGACCCTTCAGCTCTATCCTCTGATATTTCTTTACGTTTCAGGGGCGCTGAAGAACGTGGATAACTCTCTCCTGGAGGCCAGTGAAAATCTCGGCTGTTCGGGTTTAAAACGCTTTTTCGTCATCATTGTACCCCTCATCGGACCGACATTGTTTGCAGGCGGCTTGCTGGTGTTCATGCGTTCCCTGGCGGACTTCGGAACTCCCATGATTATAGGTGAGGGTTTCAGAACCTTTCCTGTCACTATCTTTAACGAGTTCATCAGTGAACTCGGGGGGGATGACGGCTTTGCCGCGGCGATTTCAATCATCGCCATCATCATCACCACCCTTATCTTCCTGGTTCAAAGATACCTGTCCACCCGGAAAACCTTCACGATGAACTCGATGAACAAGATTCGCCCGATTGAAGCCAGGGGCCTAACGAGGATTCTGATTCATGTGTATTCCTATGGTCTTATAGGCCTCTCAATAATGCCCCAGGTGTACATCATCTATACCGCTTTCAAGAATGTGAATGGAACGGTATTTGTTCCCGGGTATTCATTTGGTAACTTCATCAACGCCTTCGACAGGGTGGGACGTTCCATATCCAATACCCTTATCATCCCGGGTATATCCCTGGTGGTAATTGTATTTTTCGCTGCCCTTATCGCCTACATTACAGTCCGTCGACGGAACATCCTTACAGGTATCGCTGACACGATATCCATGGTGCCGTATATTATTCCGGGCTCAGTTGTGGGCATCACTTTACTCATTGCCTTCAATAAACCGCCGATACTGCTCAGCGGAACCATGCTCATCATGGTGATAGGACTGGTTCTCCGGAGGCTGCCGTACACCATCCGTTCCAGCGTAGCGGTGCTCCAGCAGATCCCGATGAATATAGAGGAGGCGGCTCTGAGTCTGGGCAGCTCCAAAATTAAAGCTTTCTATAAAATTACCATGCCGATGATGGCTGCAGGTCTTATTTCCGGAGCCATTCTGAGCTGGGTAACCATGATCAGTGAGCTTTCAACGGCCATTCTTCTCTATGTTGGACGGACGAAAACCCTGACAGTGGAGATTTATACCCAGATTATCCGAGGAAACTACGGAATCGCCGCTGCACTCTCAACGATACTGGCCCTTTTGACATTGATTTCCCTGCTGATATTCAACAAGGTGTCCAAGGGTGATGATTTGAGCATGTAGGGATGAGATATCGCTTATTATGAAGTGTTCCTGATTTTTCGTAACATGTAAGCAATTGTCAGCAAAGGATGATAGAACAGCATACGGGGGCCGGAGTACTGCATTACCTCACGAATGCGTATTCGCATCGATTTTTCGTAGCATTGCGTTTTACACTGCCTGCATAAGGGCTTGTCTAACCCATAACGGCAGGTTTCCATGCGCTGAAGACTGTAGTTGATAAGGTCCCGGCAGTCCTGACAGATTCCCGACTTTGAGCTGTGCTTCTTTCGGCAGTAAAGGGATACCATCGCCTTTAGAGTTTTCACTTCACCGGGCGGGAATTTACGAACCAGCTTATTCTCAGTCAATGATTCTATTCACCAGCAAATTCTTCATTCCGAACTCCTTCTCAAAGCGAGCACCATCGAAAATATAAGACTCCTCTTTCAGTGGCTTCCACGGTTGCATTGGGGCAGCTGTCCGGGGCGTCAGAGGTCAAAAAATTCGGGAATCAATCCCAATCCAGCAACTTGCGTACACCTTCCAGTGCCCGGATATCCGTAACATCCTGGCTGACCTCAATAGTCCCTTTATATAAACCCAGCTCACTGTAGACCGGGAAATAGCGGATATGGATGAACCTTTCGTTCATGGTAAACCAGAATTCCGCCACGTCCTTCTCTTTGTTCCTGAAGCTCTGAACAATCTTTTCAACAATATGAACGCTCTTCGGGGGATGGCAATTAGAGACGTCTCTGCCGATGATGCCCGGGCTTCTCGGGAATAAGCGCTCCTTTCCCTGGGAGTAGTAACAAACCTTGTCATCGCCGTCCACGAAGGTAAGATCGAAGGGCAGGGCTTTGAGCATCATGTTCAGTTGTGCCGGGAGCAGTTCCCCGGTCTCAAGGGGTATTCCGGGATTATCGGAGCTAACTGCAGATTCCGGGAGTTGTTCCCGGGGAGCAGGCGCTGCAGCACTGCTCTCTCTGAAGCTCTCCGCCTGTACGACATTTGCGTCCCATAGGTTTCCGGGGCTTATCCAGGCGTAACCGATTTCCGCCTCACCCCGTCTAATCTCTACCCAGGCCTTGTCGGAGAGTTTTCTCAGTGCCGTCGGGAATAGGATCCGTTCTTCCATGAAGATCATTCGCTTGACGGCACCAGCCAGGGCTCTTACCTTTCGGCGCAGCACTTTATTATCCCCGGAGGCATGAGCTTTACGTACTTCTTTAAAAACCTCGCGAATCTCATCGTGTTTTCCCCACATCACCTTGGAGGGGCCGGTGAAGTTCACCGCCTCAAGATAGGGAAAGAGCTGATTCTCCTTTCGCCGGAAGTGGATTTCAAGTGCTTCCATATCTTCCATGGCTGCAGAAAACCGATTCCCCTTGCGGCTGGCATTCCGGGACTCTCTCTGTAATGTACGGGCATATTTTCTGGCGGCCTTATTTTCCTCACGGTAACTGTGTATCGGATGACCCGGGAGAATCTTACCTTTCGGGGCTTCCTCTATGGCCGATTTAAATACCGAGACGTGAACATCGCAGAGGCTCTGTACCTGCTCCACAGGCATACCTTCCGCTATAAGTCCCTGCTCCATCTCGGCTATTTCTTCAGGGCTGACATTACGGATGAGTTTGTCAAATCTTTTTTTGACTTCCTTTGGGGTCTTGCCTTCATGGAGATCCATGACGATGCTTTTCAGCTGTTCCTGTTTATCATTATGATTTTTTATCATTTCGCTCATGATTTAAGTATGCTGATTTATATGGGATTATCAAAGGTGCCGGAAGATGACAGCGAGGGGTTACCGGAAATATAGCTTCCTGCAGCACACCCGTTGCGGCAAGATCCTGCATCTGGAGCACAATATTATTCAAGGAAGTGTATTTTTCGGATACACTGGTTATTTTCATGACAGAGGGTTGGAGTTATGATGTTCAGATTCCTGAATTATAAGTTGAATCGAAAGATTCTGTTCGCATTTTTCCTGATTATTCTGATTCCCGGAATCTTCTCGTTCTGGGCGAATTACTATACCCGGTATAAAACGGTTCGGTACGAAACAGAAGTCCGCCTTATGGATGGTGTTTCTTCTTACTTTAATGAGTTTGAAACTATTAAGGAAAAATGCCTGGCAATCGCTTCAGTGTATTCAAAGAAAAAATTTATTGCAGACCGGCTGATTCATGGAGAAAGTGATCGATTTGAGAGTGAGATAATCGACTTCTACAAGATGAATCTCCTGGACATTATTGAGATTGAAGATACCGCAGGCAGGGTGATTTTTCGGGGGC
>JAUUYD010000126.1 GCA_030590585.1 Spirochaeta sp. | reverse complement strand
GATTGTTCTTTACCAACTTCAGCCATCTTTACGAATAATGTCTGCAGATCTATTGGTTTGATACTCATCAGTATTACCTCCGGATCAGATCTTCCTCAATATCCTGGAATTTAACAGTACGGATATAATCATCTTCCAATATGAACGTTACAGGACTTTCATATGGTTCCTTTACAACATATTCCACATCCCTAATCCTCAGTATAACTCCGGCAAGTACCTTTTTAGCGGCTGATACTTTTCCGTGCATGAGCAGTGAATCCAGGTACTCCTGCTTCTTCTCTATTTCATCATCAACGGACAGCAGCTTTTTATGGAGTTCATTATGCTGCACCCTCAGCTCTTCGAAGAGCTGTTCTTTTTCTTTCGACAGCCTTCGGCGCTGCATACGAACCTGGCGTTTAAGTCCCTGAAGGTTTAAATCAACAGTATCCCGTTCGGTTTCGATGGCAGTACGCTGCTCATTAAGCTGCTCGATTTCTTCTTTCGCTGTCGGGTCAAATCCAACCTCAATCAAAGTTTCCGAACCGCCTGCAGAGCCTAAAATTACAGCGTTAACCTCTTCCGAGGCCCTTACATGTCCACCGACAATTTTTGCACGGCGGCCTTTACATAGAACTTTCTTTTGAGAAACCACATCTGAATTGACGATACCGGCACTGACGATGACATACTCCCCTGCAACAGCCTGGGAATTCTGAATAAATGAAGACCAGATTGACTTACCGGCTGTTATATTCCCGAATTCAATGCCCTCTCCTCCGTTGATACCCCGGGAAACAACAATATCACCTCCGGCATTGAGATTAGCTTTTCCGACATACCCGGAGACTTCAATTTTCCCCTGAGCGGTTACTGAATATCCGTCTTCAACATTGCCCTTGATTTCAACAGATCCCAGAGCATTCACATTTCCGGTTCTTCCATCAACACTTCCCGGAATCACCAATATGGTTTCGACAGTAATCTTCCCGCCTTTCAACATGACATGACCGCTGGCAGTAGCAACTACAGTTGCCCCGTTATCGGTTATGGATACATTCTTACCCAATCCAATCTCCATATCCCTGCCGTCCTGAGCAGTGATATAGCGTCCGTAAACGGTTCGTCCGTCTTTACCGGGTTCCGGTGAAACTTTTCGAGCCAGGGGCTGACCTTTTACAACATTCTGATATTTGTTGAGTTCCTTGAAGTCGACACTGCCGTCATCCCGCTCCTGTATATGTATCTTGTCAGGTTCGGTTTCGAAATTGTAAATTACCTTGGCTTCTGCACCGTTTACAGGGACCGTTCCTTCAGCTGCCAAAAAAGGAGTGTCAAATATGGGGAAATCCTCAAAATCCTGCAGAGCTTCTTCAAGTATCCCGAATACAATGCTGTTATTAGCCAGAAAGCCCCGGATGTCATCTACAGACATATCCGCACCCCCGGGACCGGGTTCTGAAACTTTAATAAAGGCCTTCATGCCTTCTTCAGTTACTTCAAGTGAACTTAAAGCATCATTAGCAGGGTTATAGCTGAATTCACCAACCTTCACCCACATTTCATCGGCCTGCTGAACCAGAGCTGCAATGATGTCCATGTCCGGTTCCATGATGCCCCGATCTTGAAGCTTTCCAGCAATATCTTCTTGAATAATCGGTATGCCTTCACCAATGGCAGGAAAAACCTTTGCCCATGCTCCATCAGAATCCAGACGAACAGACAATCGGCCATTGGCGTCGGTTGTCATGGGAACATCATCCTGATCATAAGATTTCAGGTCGAGCTCATCTTCGAGACTAATCTCTTTCCTGTCTGACTTCCCAGTAACGGATTCGTAAGCAATTATTCTGCAGGGTGAACCTTTGATACCAAGAAACCCTGTTTTCCCGCGATCAAGGATTTCATATTCAAGAACTCTTAACGGCAGCCCAAGCTCTAAAGAGGCTTGAGAAAGAGCATCATCCAGATTCTTTCCAGAAATCTGGACGCTTTTCATCTGTTTTGTCTTCTCGATCTCGGTTTTCATCTTTTCCCTGAAATCATCGAGACCGATCATCACTAAAAGATTCCTTTTTTCATATTTGTAAGTTTCACCCGCAGCCGGCTAATAGCTTTCGTATGGAGTTGAGAAATACGGGACTCGGTAACATCCAGTACTTTACCAATCTCTTTGAGGGTAAGGTCTTCATAATAGTAAAGAACAAGTACTTTTTTCTCTTTCTCGGGAAGTTCGTTGATTGCCTCAACTATCACCCGGCGCATTTCACCCTTTTCAGCAATGGCATCCGGTCTGAGAGAGTTCGGCGATTCTATGCTCTCAACAATGGATATTTTGTCGTTATCTTCACCTGTATACCAGACATCATTCAGTGAAAGCATTGAAGTTCCACTTACTTTAAGCATCATCTGGTTGTACTGGGAAATGCTCATACCCATTTCACCGGCTACTTCTTCATCGGATGCTGATCGGCCCAATTTGGCTTCAAGATGCTGCACGGTATCGTCAATTTCACGGGTTTTCTGCCTGACTGACCGTGGAACCCAGTCAATGGATCTGAGTTCATCAAAAATAGCACCGCGGATTCGTGTTACCGCATAGGTTTTAAATTTGACATGTTTATCCGGATCGAATTTTTCAATCGCATCAAAAAGCCCGAAAATACCGAAACCTACCAAGTCGTCAAAATCCACATTCTGAGGCATACCGACAGATACTTTTCCGGCGACATATTTCACCAGGGGTGCATACTGTTTAACAATCGAATCACGTATGGATTGATCTCTTTTTTTGCGATACTGATGCCAGAGCTCTTTCTCCGGTATTCCGGCAATTTTCATGTCATCGTCGGCCATCGAACCTAACCTTTCTCGTCTCTAGTAATTACTGTGTGAATAGCTTGCGCTAATTCCTCCGCGTCATGCTCTCCATCGGGGCCTTTGAAAGTTGGTCTACCCGATCCAATCTTTTCGTCTTCAGTATCTGAAAAGGATCCTGAAAATTTGTCAAGATTGTCCATTTTATCCTCGTCAACATGATCCATTTCTGCTGCTTCCTCATTATCCACGCCGGAATCCGTTACAAATTCCGATGAATCCAATACTTCCGGTGTTTCTGAGGGCAATACAATATCAACACGACTGCCGAGTGTCTCGGAATCATTCGTGACAGCCTCATTTGCCTCCATGGAGTCACCATCATCCAGGATTTCAGGAAAGACCCTGGCTATCAGAAGGTTCAGAACGACTGCAAACACCCCGAAGACGACGCCTCCAATCAAAACCCTCGTGATAAGAACACCAAAACGGATACCGCCCAAACCTCCGCTCAGCAGAGATACAGCCATGGCGATAATGGCAATTACAGCTACAAATTTCCAGCGTACGTTATTAATCACAGATTCGCGTTTCCCATCCTCAGAATAGGCGACCACAAAATTGCCGTCAACTGTCCAGCCGTCCGAAGAGACGTTTGAGGAAACGGGAGACTCCACCTCCTTCCCTGTATTCTACTTTTTCCAGCCGGCCTACGATATGCTGCATGCATTGAGAAGCCCGGCATCGTGGATCGCTAACGATAAAGGGCCGCTGCTTGCGAACCGCTGCCGGCACCGCCGAATCGTCATAAACAAATCCCAGATAATCAACTTTCACATTGAGGAACTGACCTGTTATATTGATGACCCGCTGAGCAACTTTCTTAGCCTCGGTAACACTTGCAACTCTGTTGACGATGAGCTTCAACCCAAGATCCAGATCGTCAATCTCTGTGGAAATAATCTTGATAATCCCGTAAGCATCGGTAATTGCAGTCGGCTCAGGGGTAGTTACTATGATAGCTTCATCAGCGGCTTCAACAAAGGCCAGAACGTTGGAACTCACACCGGCACTGGTATCAATTATTATAATGTCAGCATCTGCCAATGCTGTAAGTTCACTGACAAAATTCCGCCTCTCATCCTCTGATAGATTTGCTATTCGGCTGAATCCGGAAGCACCTGCAACAATCTGTATTCCATAGGGCGTATCAAGAATAATATCCTTCATCATTTTCTGTTTTCGGATTACATGATAAAGGTTGAATTTCGGTATAACTCCCAAGACGACATTGACGTTTGCCAAACCCAGATCGGCATCAAGAACCAGAACCTTCTTACCCAATCTGGAATAAGCAATGGCCATATTGATGGACATGTTGGTTTTACCGACACCGCCTTTACCACTGGTAACTGCAATGATACGGGTTTTCTTTTCACTCGATGAGGTTGAACCATTACTTTGAGCCTTTACAATTTCTCGAAGTTTTTCTGCCTGATCACCCATTCTCATCTCCAGGCTGCTGTAAGATCTGCAGCGGGATATTGTTCTTCAAGTACGGACTGTTCATACTCCAGCCCTCTTAATCTTGATAATAGCCGGATGGGCGAGGCAACGGCTATGTCAACCGGGACACTTTGCCCATCTGTAAGATAACTTAATGGAATACCACTTGTTGATATGGCACTCACAAGGTTCCCGACACAGGAAGTTTCATCCAGTTTGGTTAGAACGACCGAAATATAACTGAAAGATTCGAATTGAGTCATAATCTGCCTCAAATCTGCTGTCTTTGTGGTTGCACTTAAGGCAAGATGAACTTCAGCTTTCTCTCCACAAGCTGAAAGAAGCTGTCTCATTTCCTCAATCTTTGATTTATCCCTTGGACTCTTACCGATGGTATCTACAAGAATTAAATCGGCCTCTGCAGCCAGGGCCACCTGTTTGCGTAATTCATCGTAATCATCTACGGCTTTTACCGGTATTCCCATAATTTCACCATAAGTTTCCACCTGGGCCCGGGCACCAATGCGGAAACTGTCTACCGTGATAATCCGCACATCCGATCTGCTGCCTGAAAGACCATGAACAGCCGCAAGTTTGGCGATTGTGGTTGTTTTTCCAACACCGGTGGGTCCTACCAGGATAAATATCCTTGGACCATCGGATAATTCTTTTTGAAAATATGTAACACTGCCGGCAATGAGTACAGCGGCGGCATGATGAACGAGTCCTCTATTCTCAAGATCAACAGCACTTTGATTGTGCCTGAGTGAATTAAGTATCTCTTTGATATAGTCCTGATCGAAATCGTTGTCCTTTAAAATATCTGACAATTCAGACAGAACTGGGAATGGTTCCGGAGGGGGTGTTGACGCACTGATTGCAAGCTGACCTTTTAAATCCCTGATTTCCTTCAGCACAACACCGATTTTTTCTTCAGAATTTTCCTGATTCTCCTCGATGGCGGAGGGAACAATAGTTTTTCCAGCTGCAGACAGAATGGCTGCGCGTGTTTCATTATCACGGGTTTTCTGCACTGCCCGAGTTTCATCATTGCTCCGTAAGTATCCCCGATACTCATAATGAACTTTACCGAACAGCCCGGGTATGCCCGGTGCCGGAATAACTTTCTGTATCTGTATATTGGCACGGTCCCCATATTTACTTTTTATACGTTCAATGACTTCAAGATGGGTTTTTCCATGTTCACTGAAATAGTGAGGCATCAGGATTCTCCTAACCGGATTTCACCGAGGGAATCGATTTGTATACCCTCGGAAATCTCCGGTACTGATAGTATAACTAAGTCAGGCATCTCCCTGACTGTTGTTGAACGAACTAACGGTCTTGCTGACTCACTGCACAATATTACCGGCCAGGCACCTGTATCACGAGCTTTTTTAACCGCATTTGCAACGGCATTAACCCAGTTTCTCTGAAAATCAGGCTCCAGTGCCGCTATGTCTCCGGTAGCTGTCTCCATCCTGGAATCAATAATTATTTTTTCCACCGAAGGATTGATTGTCAGCACATGAAGCGATCTTTTATCATCCGCATATTGCAGACAGATCTGTCTGCCCAGAGACTGTCTGGTTTTTTCTATCAGATAGCCTGTGTCCTTGGATATGGAAGAAAAATCACCAAGAGTCTCCAATATTGCTACCAGATTTCTGATACTGACCTGTTCTTTAAGAAGTCCCTGAAGGATTTTCTGTATTTCACCAAGAGAAAAAGCTTTGGTAACCTCATCAACAACAGCTGAATAATCTTTTTTCAGGGTATCCAGCATGGAACGGATTTCCTGCCGCCCCAGGATTTCACCGGCGTGGTGTTTGAGTATCTCAGTCAAATGAGTTGCTATGATAGATGGTCCGTCTACAACTGTGTAGCCGGCACGTTCGGCTTTTTCCCGTTCACCCTCTGTAATCCATATTGCCGGTAAGCCGAATGCAGGATCGGCAGTGGGTTCACCTTCAAGCTGCTCCCGGTCACCACCGGGATTTATTGCCATGAAATGACCCATACGGATAACAGCTCTGCCAACCTCGGTGCCCCTGAGTTTGAAGGCATATTCCGATGGTTCAAGACGCATATTGTCCATGATACGTATTCGAGGTACAACAAGTCCCAGATCCAGGGCCGCTTCCTTACGAATCCTGGTTACCCTTTCCAGCAGCTCCGCCCCCTGGTCCTTGTCTACAAGAGGTATCAAGCCAAAACCCAGCTCCAGGGAAATGGGATCGAGGGGAACTACTGGTGATATCTCCTGGGGCTCGGTACTTTCAGCATTCTTTTCCAATTCAGCGGCACCGGCTTCCGCTTTCTGATTACGGCTGAGTCTGTAGGCCAGAAAACCGGTGACTCCCGCCAGCGGGAGCATCAGATACCAGGGAAACCCCGGCAGTACGCCCATAACTGCCATGAATGCGGCGGCTACATAATAAATTGTTGACTGACGTGAAAATTGTTCTTTTACATCATCTCCGAAACTGCCTTCACTGATGGAGCGAGTCACGATCAAACCTGTTGCGACTGATACCAGCAATACAGGAACTTGAGAGACCAATCCGTCACCGATGGATAATGATACATAGGTTATCAATGCCTGTTGTATAGGTTCACCATGTATTGTGGTTCCTACAATGAGTC
>JAUUYD010000092.1 GCA_030590585.1 Spirochaeta sp. | reverse complement strand
TCTTCCAGAAGCTTCACGGCATGGGAAGGATCTTCTTCTCCCAGATCTGTCATATATGCCAAAGACCCTGATCGGCCGATATGCCGTAGAAATTCATGCCCCAATCCAGCCCCTTTCGAAGCACCCTCAATGATTCCGGGTATGTCGGCTATGACAACTTCCGTTTCACCGCGTCTGAGAACTCCAAGACTCGGTATTTTTGTTGTGAAGGGATATGCACCAACCTTTGAATTTGCCGCGGTAAGTGCGTTTATAAGACTTGATTTTCCGGCGTTTGGCATACCGACAAGACCGATATCGGCTATCAAAGCCAGTTCAAGACTGATATCCCGGTTTATTCCCGGTTTTCCATCCTGAAAATATGTGGGGCTTTGATTCCTTGATGTCCGAAAATGCCAATTCCCGAGTCCTCCCTTTCCGCCTTCCAGACAGATCCATTCCTCTCCCTCTATGTTTGATGAGAAATCACGGAGAACTTCACCGGTTTCAGTATCGCTTATTATGGTTCCCGGAGGTACGGGGATGATGATGTCATCACCATTTTTACCATGCTTTTTTTTACCCCGGCCGGCTTCGCCGTGCCTGGCTTTTAAAACAGATTTTCCCCTGGTATGGGCAAGAGTGGAAAGGTTTCTGCGGGTGATAAATACGACGTTGCCGCCCTTACCGCCGTCACCGCCGTCAGGGCCGCCTCGGGGAACATATTTTTCACGGCGGAAGGAAGAGCTGCCGGCACCGCCGTCGCCGGACCGGACCTCGAAACGGGTCTCGTCGACGAAGGCGGACATCGGATGTCAGCTCTCAGTGACGATGGAAACCCGCTTTTTACCCTTTTTAAAGTGGTAACGTACGGTTCCTGTCAATTTTGCGAATAGAGTGTCGTCTTTGCCCCGGCCGACATTTTCACCGGGATGAATACGGGTTCCGCGCTGACGGATAAGTATGGTACCCGCTGTAACTTTCTGACCGCCGTAGCGTTTAACACCCAGTCTCTGGGCATTGGAATCGCGGCCGTTCTTGGAAGAACCGCCACCTTTTTTATGAGCCATTGTCTTTCTCCTCTAAGCTCACCGTTATCGAATCGGGAAATTCCTCGTCGATATCGGCCAGGGCCAGCATCAGGGTATCTGTAACCCCTCGCAGCCACTCATCCGTGTCTTCGGGACGCTCTTTGATTACCAGGGAGAGGTTCCCCGGTTCCAGCGCCTTACCGTCGACTGTCCATCCCGTACGTGAAGCAATTAAACGTGCTGCAGTACGGGCCAACAGGGTAACCGCCGCGCAGGCAGGATCGGCTCCGGTGAGAGCAAAGCCTGCATGACCTGAAAGATTCATCCGGTATAAGCAGCCGGAACCATCCAGGACCACGACGATTTCTATCATCGTCTCTTCCTTAACCGGTAATCTCGTTTACCTTGAGAAGGGAGTACTTTTGACGATGACCCTGGCTGCGGTGATAACCTTTGCGTTTTTTGAACTTCAGCACATGGACCTTGGTTCCTTTCACAGTTTCACCGACGGTCGCCATAATTTTGGCGCCTTTGACATAGGGTTGTCCAATTCTGGGACCCTTGTCGTCTGAAAGCATCAGTACAGTTTCGAATTCCACCGTTTTACCGGCTTCTTCACCGAGGAGGTCAACCTTAATCAGGCTGCCCTTCTCAACTTTGTACTGTTTGCCCTTGATTTCTACCAGAGCGTACATTGTAAATCAGACCTCAGTCATATAAAAGTCACGCCGCGTCGGCGCACCGGGCATATATAGCATCTGTCGGGACTTATGGTCAACCGACCGGGTGTAAATATCCCGGGCGATACCCCTGCCGGGGCCCGGGCTTTCCGCTTGTACTCCTCACCCGGCTCACGCCGGGCTGCGGGGTATCGCTTTGCCTGCTACGTTCCTCGGCTACCGCCTGTGGTACGCAGCTGTGTCAATCCCTATCGCGGCTACATCGACTCGATATAAGGAATATTCAGCAGTTTAAAACCGCTTTTCAGGGTTGTCAGAACTGCGGCGGCCAGAGCCATACGGCTTGCAGCCAGCCCGGCATCCTCAGCCCGGGCAATCGGTACATCATGATAGTAACGGCTGAACTCCTTTGCTATCTCGTATAAACCCGATGCCAGTATCGAAGGATCAAGCTTTTCCGCGGCCCGGGAAACAGTATCCGGAAATTCGGCAATTCTGCGGCTGAGTTCCCATTCATCCTCCCGGTTCAGAAGCAGCGGGTCAGCATCGGCATTACGGACCTCCGCGGGAGCCATGGCAATCAGACCGCTCACCCGGGCCACCATGTACTGCAGGTACGGACCGGTATTTCCATTGAATGAAAGAGATTCCTCGGGATTGAAAATCATATCCTTGGTGGGGGACACCTGAAGCAGGAAATAATGCAGGGCGGCAATGGCAATTTTTTCCGCCGTTGCCGGTGCATCACCAACATCATTTTCCCTGCCTTTTTCTTTTATTTCATCAAGAGCCAGGGATGAAAGTTTATCAATCAGATCGTCGGCATCAACTACAGTACCTTCCCTTGATTTCATTTTTCCCTCGGGCAGATTCACCATACCGTAGGATAGATGCCGAAGTTTTTCAGCCCAGGAAAATCCGAGTTTCTGCAAAGCGTAAAAAAGAACCCGGAAATGATACTCCTGCTCACTGCCTACAACATAAATCAGCTGATCAAAGGGCCACTCATCGTGACGGCTGATGGCGGTTCCCAGATCCTGGGTCATATACACCGAAGTCCCGTCTGAGCGAAGAAGAACCTTAGTATCCAGACCGATTTCACTCATATCAAGACGTATGGATCCATCCTCATCCTTGTAGAAGACAGCGTTTTTCAGCCCTTCAAGCACCTGATCCTTTCCCATCAGGTATGTTTCACTCTCCCGGTAAATACGATCGAAGCTCACACCGGTTCTCTTATAAGTGGCATTGATTCCCGAGAGGGCCCAGCCATTCATGGTCTTCCAGAGATCCCGTACCTCTTTATCCCCGGATTCCCATGCTTGCAGCATAGCCTGAGCATCCTCTTCAGCACCTTTTTCTCCCTTGGCCCATTGAGAGAATTTCACATAGAGATTGCCGACAAAACGATCACTTTTCACGCCCAGACTCTCGGGAGTTTCACCGTCACCGAATTTCTGATAGGCCAGCATTGACTTGCAGATATGAACACCCCGGTCGTTTACAAGATTCACTTTCTGAACCTCGGCACCCCGGGCCGCCAAAATTCTCGCACAGCTTTCCCCAAGTATATCGTTTCGTAAATGACCCAGGTGCAGCGGCTTGTTGGTATTGGGGCTGGAAAACTCAACCATAACCTTGCGGCCGGAAAGTTCATTACCGTTACCCCATGTCTCTCCTGCAGATTGAATATCTTCAAGAAGACGTGAAATAGCTGCTGCCCGGTTAATCCTGATATTCAGATAAGGCCCGGCAGTGCTGACTCCGGCCTCTTCCCCTCCGAGAACCCCGGCAATTTCAGCCGCAAGGGACGGCGGCGGCTTTCTGAAGTCTTTAGCAAAGGGAAACAGGGGAAAAGACAGATCACCCATATCGCTTTTTGGAGGCTTGCCGACAGTCAGACGCTCTGAAAATCTTCCGGAATCAATTCCCGCGGCAACAGCCATATCTACAAGAATACCGAGGACCCTTGCAGTCCACAGTTCTTTTATCTCTTTCAATTAATGCTCCTTGACAGCGACTCTGAAAAAAAGGGATGAGTAACGCTTAACATTATTCGGGGCATTCGATCAAGAAAGTGAACGCTTCTCTTCTACATTAACCAGGTCGCTCAAGAGCTCATAACTCTGCTCTATGATGTTCCGCACCTGCTGAAGATTTACCCTGAAGGTGTCATGTCCCTGGCCGCCGATTTCCGACATATTGGAGAGTGTATCGTATGCGCCGCCGTTGCCGTCAAGAATGCCTTTGAGTAAGCGTGACATCGCCTTTAAATCCCCAATCAGGGGAATGGCTATATTCTGACTTTCCCTGTCCAGATGCAGTACAAGGTCCCGAAGACGATCGGCAGTATCTTCTCCGGTTGAGGCTTCACGGCGAAGCTCCGAATGCCTGATGCCGTATTCACCATCCGGGCGCAGACGGTTCTCCAAACTTCGGATTCTATCAGGTACTTTCAGGAATCGGCCGAAAACTTCGTCATATTCCCGCCTGTTATCCTTTTTATAAAACTTTCCGTCAATCTTGATAAGATTCAATGCGTGGTATAGACGTCCCTGGAAAACTTCAAGGAATAGAGTTCTTACAGCCGCTAGACTCGATTCATGCCGGGGTTGAATATTATCAGGAAATTCAACCCCTCTGAAGCCTGGAATAAGGGGAATCAGCTCCAGCCCCCATAGTACTGTAAGTCCTCTTAACAATTCAGAGAGGCGCTTTCGATCAGCCCATATCTGATACTTTATGGATAATCGTTTTTTCCAGAATGATTTAAAAACCCTGAACCAGTCTTCACCACCGCTCACCGGACGGGGAGCATACTGAATGTCCCCTGCAAGTGTTTTTAAAAGGTTTGTCCAGGGAATATCCGAATTAATCTTCCGTACTATATCCAACGCGGCGGCGGCTCTATCCATACGCTCGGTGAGTTCCAGTTCAAGCCTGTTATTATCATCGGCTATGGTATCCTGCAGTTCGAAGAGAAACATGGTTTCAAGAAGAGTTGTCGAAGGAGGGGACTGAAATGCATGCAGTGCATCTCCGAGTTCCAGCAGCGGATCTTTCAGTTTCATTAATGAAGCTGAACCGCCTGCGCCATGCTCACCGGGAGGAAAGAGATTCAGTATCCTGTCATAAGGATAACGTACCAGGGTTTTCAGCCGGGATAGAGTTGTTGTATGAGCAATCATTCTCCTGCGCCGGTCCGGAACTATATCATCCAGGATTCCATCAAAGATTGTGTCCATCTGCCGTTTGATTTCTACAGGTAATAAATCGGGTGTTACGTTTGAGAGAGATTCAGGATTCGGTTCCTTTTCAAGCCGGGTCTCAATGTCTTCAAATTCAAGTTTTCCCAGCAATGCATAAAAATCCGGTTTATCACCTTCCATGGCCCGGGCGAGGGGCCGTCTGAAAATATCCATCGCAGAGCGTAATTTCGCGATGGATAGATACAGTTTGGGGCTTACCAATTCCCGCCGGTAATCAATGAGCCCGGATGAGGCCCTTTCAACTTTTTGCTGAATTTTGTGAAGAAGAAATTCTTCTGTCAGTTTGTGCCTGCTTCGGCCGGTGAACAAACCGACAATAATAATCCGGATTCGAGCAAAGAAAGAAAGCTCCGCAAACTCACGATCCAGTATCACCGGCTGACCACCGGATGCATCATCCAGGCGCATCGGTTCCTCGGTTAAATCCTGAGAATCACCAATTTTCATCAACAAGGTCCGGCGCTCATCCCGGGATATTTCCCGGGCTAGCCGGTCAAAAACAGATTCCATATCTTTAGGATATCACTAATATGTCAAGACGTCGAAGTTTTGTGTCCCCGGAAGCGGATTTACTTCAACTTTTCCTGTCATCAGGTACCGTATCCCGTGAACTGCAGCTGCCGCGGCACTGGTTGTTGTTGTATAGGGTATCTTCTGAGTCACGGCTTCGGTACGCATATCCTCATCATCAATCTGACTGTAACGGCCGCTTGGAGTGTTTATCAGAAGCTGTATCCTGCCTGTTCTCATATGATCAACAACATTGGGATGTCCCTCATGAACCTTAAGAATCACCTCGGTAAAAATCCCGTTTTCATACAGGTAATTTGCCGTACCTCTGGTAGCGCAGATATCGAAATCAAGTTTGGAAAGTTCAATCACAATCGGCAGTATGGTTTCCCTGTCCCGCTTGTTTACAGAGATAAAAACCCTGCCGGAAACCGGCAGTCGGGAATTAACTGCTGTCTGAACCTTTGCAAAAGCCTCTCCGAATGTGGCACCGGTTCCGATTGCCTCACCTGTGGATTTCATTTCAGGTCCGAGAACAGGATCCAGTCCGGCAAACCGATCGAAGGAAAAAACAGCTTCTTTCACTGCCCAGCCGGTAAGACATTTACCCTCACCATAGCCTTTCTCATCAACGAGTCTCTGATCCAAAAGAGAATGCCCTTCCCATAGTTTTACAGCCGCGGCAATGATATCCACCCCGGAGGCCTTGCTTAAAAATGGAACCGTACGGGATGCCCTGGGATTCACCTCTATCAGATAAAGCACATCATCCTTTACGGCAAACTGAATATTTAAAAAACCGATAATCTCAAACTCTTTGGCAATTTGCCTTGCAGCTTCCCGCATGGCTAATAGTATTCCGGGATTGGATTTGTAGGGAGGGAAAACAGCGGCTGAGTCACCTGAATGAATCCCTGCAGCTTCAATATGCTGAAGTATTCCCCCGACATAAATATCCCTGCCGTCTGAAATAGCATCGAGGTCGTATTCAAATGCGTCTTCCAGGAATTGATCCACAAGCACAGGCCGCCGGGGCGAGACAGGGATGCCCCGGGTCAGGAACCTCTCCAGTTCCTCCTGGTTGTATGCAATCATCATGCTTCTTCCGCCAAGGACAAACGAAGGCCTCAAGAGAACCGGGAAGCCAATTTCCCCAGCCAGGATGACAACTTCCTCTTTTGAAACCGCGCTGCGGTTCTCAGGCTGCCTCAATCCCATTTTCTTTACGGCCTCGGCAAAAAGCTGCCTATCCTCACTGCGGCGGATCTGATGAACACTGGTGCCGACAATAACAGCCCCGGCGTCTTCCAGCTCTTCTGCCATGTTCAAGGGTGTCTGCCCCCCGAGCTGCACCACAAGCCTGTTGGCATCCTCCCTGGCAAGTACATCCCGTACATGCTCAGCTGTAAGAGGTTCAAGATAAAGACGGCTGGATGTGTTGTAATCCGTGGAAACTGTCTCAGGGTTGCTGTTCACCATGATGGGTTTCATTCCGAGTTTTCTCCAGGCCATGGAAGCCAGGGTACAGCCGGTATCGAACTCCAGCCCCTGGCCTATTCTGTTGGGGCCTGAGGAAATAATGATAACTCCATCGGAACCGATGGGTTCTCCCTCGTCAAGCTCACCCCAGGTTGAATAAAAATACGGAGTGGATGCTTCGAACTCTCCGGCACAGGTATCAACCAGATGATAGGAAGGTTTAAGGTTATTTTCAGTCCTGAGTTTCCGGAGGTCATCCACAGGAATTCCGGCAACAGAAGCAATACGCAGATCGGACAATCCTGCCCGTTTCGCTTCAATGTATAACTCTGCCTGAACCCCCGGAGAATCAGCAGCTTCCACCGCAGCCTCAAGACGATTTTCCAACTCCACCTGTAATGAAATCTGATGAAGAAACCAGGAGTCGAAACCTGATTTTTCCGCTACTTCACCAAGAACACCGACGCCTTCACGCTTGAGAGCCGAAAAAGCAGCCATCAGGCGATGAGGATGGGCACTTTCAAGAATCGCATCCTCATCGGCTTTAGACACACCCAGCTCTTCAAAACCGTCGAAACCGGCCTCAGCAGCCCGAATAGCCTTGTTCATCGCCTCAAGAGCGGTACGACCCAGAGCCAGGGATTCTCCGACGGATTTCATCTGAGTTCCCAAAGCTCCGTATGCCGTTGGAAACTTTTCAATCTCAAATCGCGGCACCTTCACCGCGCAGTAATCCAATACCGGCTCGAAAGCCAGGGCTGTCTTCCCGGTGATTTCGTTCATAACTTCATCAAGAGTGTAACCCACAGCCAGCTTGGCCGAACCCCTGGCAATGGGAAATCCGGTAGCTTTGGAGGCCAGAGCTGATGAACGGGAAACCCGGGGATTCATCTCTATAATCACCATTCGGCCGCTCCCCGGCTGTA